>CAILKC010000526.1 GCA_903834675.1 uncultured Victivallales bacterium
AACCCGTTCTCACTTCAGTATGTCCGGCACCAGCCGGGGGCTGGGCTGAACCCTGAACCCTGATTTTCTCTCCCCGTCTCCCTCGCCCTCTCCTCCAGTCGCCGTTTCGCCGTTTCCCCGTCTCGCCGTCTCCCTCGCCCTCTCCTCCAGTCGCCGTCTCGCCGTTTCCTGAACCCTAGGACCTGAGTAGTCACCACCTACGGAACTGACCTGCGCCGGGCGTGCGCGGTTGCTCTTGTGGCCGTCGCGCCGGACACTATACTGTCGCCTTTGCGACTGCCACGGGTTGAGATCCCGAGGCGCGCCCCCAGGTCCCGGCGTACTTCCGCAGCCAGTTACGGAACTCAAACATGGCCGAAAACAACCCCGTCGCCGCTCGCATCCGCCACCTGCGCGAAGCCCGCCAGCTTAGCGTCGAGGAGCTCTCCGAACGCAGTTCGCTAGCGGCTACCGAGATCACCCAGCTCGAGGCGGGCAGGCTCACGCCGTCACTGGCTCCACTGCTCAAGGTCGCCCGCGGTCTCGGGGTGCGTCTGGGCACGCTGCTCGACGACGTGGTCCAGCCTGGGCCGGTTGTGATGCGCGCCGGTGAGCGCCGCGATACGGTACACTTTGCCGCTGGCGGCGAACTGCGTGGCGGCGGACTCGATCTGCAGGCCCTGGCCGCCAACAAGCAGGACCGGCACATGGAACCCTTCCTGGTTGACGTGCGGCCCGCGGCCACCGGCGCCGCCGCCCTGAGCAGCCACGAGGGCGAAGAGTTCATGTACGTCCTCAGCGGGCGCCTGGAGATTGCCTACGGCAAAGAGGCGTACACCCTGGAGGCTGGGGATAGCATCTACTACGACTCCGTCGTCCCGCACCAGGTCCATGCCGCCCCGGGCTGCGAAGCGCGCCTGCTCGCCGTCGTCTTCACCCCCTGTTGAGCCACGCCGGCGCCGGCCGCCGCCACGGGAGACCGCCATGCCCTTCACGACCCAGCCTCTCGGCGCCTTCTTCGAGGACTTGGCCGCGCGCCAGCCCGACCACGAGTTCATCGTCTACCCCGACCGCGACCTGCGGTTCACCTATGGCGCCTACAACGAGCGCGTCGACCGTCTGGCCAAAGGCTTCCTGGCCATCGGGGTGCAGCCCGGGGATCACCTCGGCATCTGGGCTCGCAATGTCCCGGACTGGCTGACCGTCGCCTTCGCCGCCGCCAAGATCGGGGCCGTGCTGGTCACCATCAACACTAACTACCGCAGCCACGAACTGGCCTACCTGCTCGAACAATCCGACCTGCATACCCTGGCCATCGTGGACGGCTTCCGTGATACCAACTACGTCGAGACCCTCAACGAGCTTGTCCCTGAGCTCAAGACTCAGACTCGCGGACACCTCCGCAGCGCGCGCTTTCCGCGCCTGCGTAACGTCGTCTACCTTGGGCAGGAGAAGCACCGTGGCATGGTCAATAGCTCCGAGTTGCTGCTCCTCGGCGACCACCTCCCCGGCGCCCCGCTGGCCGAGCTGCGCGCCCGGATCGGTTGCCACGACGTCACCAACATGCAGTACACCAGCGGCACGACGGGATTCCCCAAAGGGGTGATGCTGACCCACCATAACATCCTCAATAACGGCTATTTCATCGGTGAGCGCCAGAAGTTCACGGCGCAGGACCGTCTCTGCCTGCCGGTGCCCTTGTTCCACTGCTTCGGCATCGTCCTTGGGGTCATGGCGGCGGTGAGTCACGGGGCGACGTTGGTGATGATCGAGCAGTTCGATCCGCTGCTGGTCCTGGCGGCGGTGCATAAAGAGCGCTGCACGGCACTGTACGGGGTGCCGACCATGTTCATTGCCGAACTGGCCAACCCCATGTTCGACCTGTTCGACCTCTCCAGCTTGCGGACCGGCATCATGGCGGGTTCGCCCTGCCCGGTCGAGACCATGAAGCAGGTCATGAACAAGATGCATGCCCGCGAGATCACCATCGCCTACGGCCTCACCGAGGCCTCGCCGGTCTACACCATGACCAGCACCGATGACCCCCTTCGCTGCCGGGTCGAGACCGTGGGTCGCGTCATGCCTTTCTGTGAGGCTAAAGTGGCCCATCCCGAGACCGGCGCGCCGCAACCTCCCGGAGTCCAGGGCGAGCTCTGCTGCCGCGGCTACAACATCATGAAGGGCTACTACAAGCAACCCGAGGAAACCGCCCGCGTCATCGACTCGGATGGCTGGCTGCACAGCGGCGACCTTGGCACGCTGGACGAAGAGGGGTACTATCGGGTCACCGGCCGCATCAAGGACATGATCATCCGCGGCGGCGAGAATGTCTATCCGCGCGAGATCGAGGAATTCCTGCACACGCACCCCGGCATCGAGCAGGTGCAGGTGGTCGGCATCCCCGATGAGAAGTACGGCGAGATCGTGGGCGCCTTCGTGATCCTGAAGAAGGGTAGCGAACTCCAGCCAGAAGACGTGCGCGACTACTGCGCAGGCCGCATCTCGCACCACAAGACCCCGAAGCACGTCTTTCTGGTCAGCGAGTTTCCCATGACGGCGAGCGGCAAGATCCAGAAGTACAAGCTGCGCGAACAGGCCCGCACTCGCCTCGGCATCACGACCGAGGTCTTCGCCTCCAAAGCGCCCAGCGGCGCGGTCGCGCCACCGGAGTCGTAACCGTCGGACCGCCGCCGCCCGGCGCCAGAAGGCCAGCCGCCGAAACGCGCAGGCGCGCCCCGGCGGGGCCCCTTCACCCGAGCTTTACGCCCTTGCTGATCAGGTACGCCTTGAGCTCGGGGATGGCGATGACGCGGAAATGGAACACGGAGGCCGCCAGCAGAACCGTCGCCCCGGCCTGCACGGCCTCGTAGAAGTGCTCCAGCGTCCCCGCGCCACCCGAAGCGACGACCTCGGCCCCGGTGGCGTCCTTGATCAGGCGGATCAAGGGCAGGTCGTAGCCGGTCCTGACCCCGTCCGTGGCCTTGCTGGTGGGCAGAATGGTGGTGATGCCGTAGCCCCGAATCTCCCTAGCCCACTCGACCGCATCCTTACCGGTAGCCGTGCGACCGCCATCGATGTACACCTCGTACCCCGAGGGTAGCTTCGGGTTGGCATCCGCATCGATGGCTACGGTGACTTTGGCCGTGCCGAATTCGCGCACCATCTCCGCGATGACCTGCGGTCGCCGGAAGGCAGCGCTGCTGGTGCTGATCTTGTCGGCGCCCGCCTCGATGACCGCCGCCGCAGCTTTCACATCGGAGATGCCGCCGCCGACGGTGAACGGCACGGTCGCCGCGGCGGCCGTGCGGCGGACGACGTCGAGCAGCGTGGCCCGGCCTTCAACCGTCGCGGTGATGTCCAGCATGGCCAGTTCGTCAGCCCCGGCCCGGCAATAGGCCTGGGCGCACTCGACCGGGTCGCCAGCGTCCTTGATATCGACGAACTGCACGCCCTTCACGACTCGGCCATTACGCATGTCCAGGCACGGCATGATCCTGATGCCCATCGTCTACCTCCACGGTTAGGCGTTCTCAGAACTCGAACAGCATCTGCTGTCCATCCGGGGTCTCGTCCTTGGGGTTGGTGCGGCGGCGGCGGTAGTTGGGGTCAGGCCCACGCTCGTGGGTGCGGGCGAGCTTGGGCTTGCTATCGGCGCCCAGTTCGTCGTTTTCGAGATTAGTGAGCACCTCGCCCGCGCGGCGGATGACCTGTTTGGGCAGCCCGGCCAGGCGCGCCACGTGGATGCCGTAGCTCTTGTCGGTGCCGCCGGGCATGATCTTGCGCAGGAAGATGATTTTGTCGCCGTATTCCTTCACCGCCACGTTGTAGTTCTTCACCCCCGGCATGGTCAGACTGAGTTCGGTGAGTTCGTGGTAGTGGGTAGCGAAGAGGCAGCGCGCCTTGACCCGGGGTTCGTCGTGCAGGTACTCGGCCACGGCCCAGGCCAGACTTAGGCCGTCGAAAGTGCTCGTGCCCCGGCCGATCTCGTCGAGGATGATCAGGCTGCGCGGCGTGGCGTTGTTCAGGATGTTCGCCGTCTCCACCATCTCGACCATGAAGGTGGACTGGCCCCGCGAGATGTCATCGGCGGCGCCGACGCGGGTGAAGATGCGGTCCACCAGTCCGACCACGGCGGACTTGGCCGGAATGAAGCTGCCCATCTGCGCCATCAGGGTCAGCAGGGCCACCTGGCGGATGTAGGTCGACTTGCCGGCCATGTTGGGGCCGGTGATGATGGCAAGCTGGTTCTCGCCCGTGTCCAGCAGCGTGTCGTTGGGCACGAAGGGCTCGTCCTGCAGGTGCGCCTCCAGGACCGGGTGGCGGCCGTCACAGATCTGCAAGACCGCTTCCTCGACCAGACGGGGGCGGCAGTACCCCTGCCGGCAAGCCATGTCGCCCAGCGCCGCCAAAGCGTCCACCCCGGCGATGGCGCGGGCCAGACGCTGCACCGCCGCCGTCGACTTCACTACCGTCTCCCGAATCTCCTGGAACAGCTCGTACTCCAGCGCCTTGCTCTTCTCCTCCGAACCCAGCACTTTGTCCTCGATCTCCTTCAGCTCCGGCGTGATGAAGCGCTCGGCGCCCACCAGGGTCTGTTTGCGCAGGTAGTCCGTCGGCGCCAGGTCGAGGTTGGACTTGGTGATCTCGATGTAGTAGCCGAAGACCTTGTTAAAGCGCACCTTGAGTGACTTGATGCCGGTACGCTCCTGCTCTTTGGTCTGGTAGCCGGCGATCCAGCTCTTGCCATCGGTCGCGGCCCGGCGCAGTTCATCCAGGCCGGCATGGAAGCCCTCGCGGATGATGCCGCCCTCGCGCAGGGTCAACGGCGGCTCGTCGACGATGGCGCGGGCGATCAGTCCCGTCAGTTCCGGCAGCTCGACCAGGTCGAGGCACAGGCGCTGGACCAGCGCCGCCGCAAGGTGCTCCAGGATGGCGCGCAGGCCGGGGACTTCGGCCAGGCCACGCTGCAAGCCGACCAGGTCGCGGCCGTTGGCGCTGCCGATGTTGATGCGCACCACCGTGCGCTCCAGATCCTTCACCGCGCCGAGCGCATCGCGCAATTCGCTGAGCAGCATGGGGTCGCGACTGAAGGCCGCCACCGCGTCCTGGCGCTCGACGATGGCATCGATGCGGCAGAGCGGCCGCAGAATCCACTCGCGCAGCAGCCGGGCGCCCATGGGGGTGACGGTGCGGTCCAGCACGCTGAGCAGGGTGGCGCCCTTGGCATCGGCGAAGATGGGCTCGACCAATTCGAGATTGCGCACCGAGATGCGGTCCAGCACCATGCCATCTTCGGTCTGGTACACCGTCAGCGCGGTGATATGGTCGGCATCGCGACGCAGGTTGTTCTGGGCGTAGTAGAGCACGGCCCCAGCCGCCCCGGCGGCCAGCTCCAGGCCCCGGCAGCCAAAGCCATCGAGACTGGCCACATCAAAATGCCGACAGAGCCGGTCGCTGGCCACCGCGGGGTCGAAGACCCAGTCCTCGAGGGCGGTCCAGGCCAGGGTCGAGGGACAATCCGGGGTGCCGGCTTCCTGGCGCCACTGCTCCTGCAAGGCCTCGCTGAGCAGACACTCGGCCGGCCGCAGCCGGTGCAGTTCCGTCTCCAGCGCCTGTCGGCCCTTGAGCTCGGTCACCCGAAAGTCGCCGGTGCTGAAGTCCAGCAGCGCCAGCCCAAAACGCTCCTTCGCCGCGGCAATGGCGACCAGAAAGTGGCTCTGCGTCGCGTTTAGCACCTGGTCGTCCAGCACCGTGCCCGGCGTGATCACCTGGATGACCTGGCGCTTCACCAGCCCCTTGGCCAGCTTCGGATCTTCCATCTGCTCGGCAATGGCGACCTTGACGCCCTTCTCAAGCATGCGGGCAACGTAGGATTGCAGAGCGTGGTACGGCACCCCGCACATCGGCACGCCGCTGCGCTGCGTCAGCACAATGTCCATGAGCTCGGCGCCACGCTTGGCGTCGTCGAAGAACAGCTCGTAGAAGTCGCCCATCCGAAACAGCAGAATCGTGTCGTCGCTGAGCTCTTTCTTCGCCTGCATGTACTGCCGCATGGCAGGCGTAAGTGTGCTGCTGGTGGTCATCTGGGTATCCGTGGCCAGTGCAGAAACCGTGCAAGTGCCCGGTTCAGGGTTCAGGGTTCACGCCTCAGGTGGTCGGCAGCCAGGCTCTGCCCCGTCTTGCGCTCGAGGTGCTCGCGACACTGCTGCAGCATGCCACGGGCGTCGTTGAGATCGGCCAGGGCGGCATCCGGGTCGATGGAGAGACTCCAGATATCGCGGAGCACGTCGGCAGGCGCGCCGGGATCGCTCATAGCGCGATACCTTCCCTGCGGATATTCCAGCCGAGCGGGAACTCTTTGGCTCGGCGCCATTCGTTCTCACCGTAGATCAAGGCGGCGAAGAGTCGGTCATGTCGGTCGAGCATTGCCACGTCCGCGTCCAGAACGACTTCACGTACGTCCGGCGTGCGCTGGTCCACCACCACGACGCAGTCGTAATCCGAGCGTGCGTCGGCGTCGCCCCGAGCCTGAGACCCGAACAGGATGATCTCCTTGACTCGGGCCCCGAGTCGGTGCCGGATCAACTCGGCATATTCCGCCGCCAAGCCGACTGCCATGCTCATATCTCGGCCTCTCGTCAGCAGGACCTCGAGCCACTGTCATCACAGGCCGTGACGGTAGTGTGCCCCGCAGGGGAAATCAAGCGTCGGCGAGGCGGCGAAACGGCGAGGCGGCGCCAGGGCTGTTTAAAGATATCGGGCACGCTTGCGGTTCGGTTCGGTGTCCCGCCTTCTGGCGGTCTTAGGGTGGGGGGATTCCGGCTTCCGCCCTGCGGGCGGCCCAGCCTGTGGCTGGAAAGCCGGTACACCGAACCGGGCCGACCCCGCCAGCGGCCATCCAAGGCGCCTAGCGCCCGGAAAAAGAAACGACCTGTGCAATAAGGATGGGCCGTGGTATTCAGCCCCAAGGGGGCGTTTCGAGCGCCCGGGGCAACGCCCTGGGGACCCGTCCACAGCGAAGATTGAGCCCTGAAGGGGCGGACCATGCGACCTCGGTGCGAAGGTAGGGTAGATGGCTCGCCCCTACAGGGCTCAAACCCATCACCATTCTATTCCCAGGGCGTTGCCCTGGGCTGGTATGGCCGCGCGCCTTCAGCGCTCCAGGCGGACTCCCTTATTGCGCAGGTCGCGATTTCTCTGAGTAGTCACCACCCAC
Organism: uncultured Victivallales bacterium; assembly: GCA_903834675.1. The sequence continues at coordinate 7,196 of CAILKC010000526.1, forward strand.
GGAACTGACCTGCGCCCGCGCCCTGGGATTCCGGTTGCGCAATCCTGCCCTACTCGTATAGTGAGATCTGCGGTTCGCCGAATCCTGGGAGATTACCATGCAGAGAATGCCGTTCGGTCCTGGACGTTGGCTGGCGCTGACCAGCCTGACTCTCTGCGCGCTGGGCACCTCCCGGTCTGGCCGGGCGCAGGAACCCGCCCCGCCGCCCGCGCCCGCCTTCAGTCTGGGCTCCGGCGTCGAGGTGCTGCGCCGGGGAGGCGACCTCCTGGTACGGAGCGCCTTTTCCGCGGAACAGGACGTCGTCATCAGCCTCGGTCAGGGGACGAACCGGCAGTTCGACTTCCGGCAGACCCGGCTCGTGCCGCGCGGCGCCGAACTCAGCGCCAGCGTCTTCGAGGGGGGCGTGGGCATCCACTACTGCGGTGACGACTCGGCGCCGTGGAATATCAACGGCACCTACATCGGCGCGAACCATGGCTGCTCGGGCCTGCGCGAGGTCACCAGCCCAGGGCATGGTCGCGGCTTGGCCGACCTGGGCAGCGCCTGGAAGGACGAAGCCGGCAGCCTCTTCTACCTGGTCAAGATCGTGGACCAGGACAAGCTCCGCTTCATCTCGGCCAACCTCGGCACCGACACCCTCTGGAAGTTCAATACTACCGTCGCGGGAAAGACGCTTACCCGCGCCGAACCGCCGCTGACCCTGCCGGTCACCGCCTGCCTTCTGGCCCAACTGACTCCGGCTTGCCGCATCGCCCGGCAGGACTACCGGCTCAACGGGACCGACCCCGTGCCCGAGGGCAAGCCGCTGCGGGGGCGCTTCCTGGACCTGGTCGAGGAGTACGACATCATCAACCCAGCCGACCTGCTGCAAGACCTTATCGCGCACCCGGGCCAGGAACGGGATTTCATCGCCAGCCACCTGCGGGGGGTCATCCGCAACCGGATCACCTACCGCTTCCTGCCCTACGGCGCAACCCTGATCCGGCACGAGGCGGAGGCCCTGCAGGAGTTCCAACTGGGCTACATGGGCTTCGTGCAGAATGCCAAGCTCAATACCGGCGCCTTCGCGCGCCATGACTATTACGTTCCGCGCGTCCTGCCGTTCGTGCAGGACGGGATCTCCTACGACTTCCAGGCGCGGCAGGACTTCCGCGGCAAGGTGCCTAAGCCGCTGCACTTCGGGCCGCAGGCGAAGAACATCGCCGACCCGGCGGCGCTGCCGGATCGCTTCATCCAGTTGCTGGGGACCGCGACCGACAGCGACCCGCGCTACCAGGTGGGGTTTGCCGTCGGTTACTCCATGACCCAGGGCCTCACCGTGCCCGCTGAACGCGCCCGGAACGTGAACAATGCCCTGATGATCTACACCTCCAGCAAGAGCTACCCCACAGCCATCGACGCGAAGATGGCCAATCCCATTCCGGCCGGCACAACCTTCGCCTCCGTCTCGTACCGACAGTACTTCAGCGCCGACGCCTGCCCCAACGCCACCTGCGCCTACTGGCACCTGGAAGGCCGTGATCTGATCGCCTATGTCGACTTCCACCGACCGGTCGAGCGCGAGGTCCTGCGTCTGCCCATGGAGGCTGCCGGCAAGCCGCTCACCGTGCTGGACAAGACCGACTCCATGACCGTGCTGGACCGCGCCGTGTCGGCGGCGGGCGCGGTGACGCTCTCGGTCGCCGGAACCCATGGCTATGCCGTCCTGCGGGTCGCCGAGGTCGGCGAGTGAATCGGCGCCAGCGCGGGGTCTGACGGGGCCGACGGTTCTGACCTCTGGGGAGTACACGGCGTCCACTTCAGGGCTCAATCCTCGGTGTGGACGGGTACCCAGGCCGTTGCCCTGGGCGCCCACAACGCCCCTTTGGGGCTGAATACCACGGCCCATCCTTGTTGCACAGGTCGAGATTTCGTGGGAGTCTGAGGATGGCAGCGTGGAGATTACCTGCCCGGATCAAGACGTTGTCTATCGGTTGACGCGAATGAAAGAAGACTGAAACGAGGACTCAGAACCAGACCTTGGTGGCTACCCCGCGTCCCGCTCGGAGCCACAAGGCCAGCGTTGGGCCGTCCGCCACAGAACCCAGGAACCACGATGGCCATCAAGCTTGACCCGCAGAGAGAGGCGTACCTCCTCGGATCGATCCGCCAGTTCTTCGCTGAGGAACTGGACGAAACCATCGGCGAGCTCAAGGCCCGTAAGGTCCTGGACTACTTCGTCCGCGAGGTCGGCCCAAGCGTCTACAACCAGGCGATTGCAGACGCGCAGCAGGCGCTTGAGCAGGCGGTGTCGGACCTTTCCGCAGCCCGCTTCGAGCCTGAGTTCGACTACTGGAAGAAGCGCTGACCCAGCTCTTCGCGAGCGTTCTCCGGAGGGGGCCACCCAAGAGGATTCCGCTGAACAACCCCAGCCTCCACGGAAACGCCCGCCGTAACTACTCAGGTACCGGCCAGCCCCATGGTTTCGCCTTGAGGCAGCTGACGGTCTGACGCGGGCGGGCGTCCAAAATGGGGTGCGAGATTTTCCTCGTCCGGCTTCTGGATTCGTAACAGCTCAGGTGCAACTGCGTATCCTGCCCCAACGGGGTTGGGTCAGGGTGCCAAGACGCAACCCCGTTGGGGTAGAAGCCCATGACCCCATGTGACCCAGGGTAGCGGCACCCTGGCCGCAACCCTGGGCTCTGAGCCGCAGCCCCGTTGGGGCAGGGAAATGCACCTGAGTTGTAACGAGAAAACTAAACTAATGCGGCGCGGGTTCTGCCACTGTCCGCGTGACGTTCTGCCCCACTCCGTCAGGTGGGGCCCTGATTCTGCGGTATGGTAGTCGGCATCGATCGGGCGTAAGCGCCCTGGCAACGACGGCAGCCGAGTCGGCCTGCGGGCGCGGTTGCTAGAGCCTGGACTGCGGGTACCACATTGAGACACATCATGCATATCCTGCTGACGGTGACGGTGACGGCCGCGGCCCAGACGGCCTTGGGCGGCGGCCTGCTGCCCCCCGGCTCGTTCACCCGCATTCAGACGGCGGGCGCAACGCCGCCGCTGCGGACTGCGGCGGAGAGCCTGCGCGGCTTTTTGCGGGAGCGCAACGGCGGCGCGGACGTTGTCATCGAGCCCGAGACCACGACCGGTCCGGGGGCTCCCGCGGCGGGGACGATCGTGCTGGGGACGCCGACCGACAGTCCGCTGTTGGCGCGCTGGACGGCAGAGGGGCGGCTGGTTCTCGGTGCTGCCGCCGCGGCCAGTGACGCCTACGAGATCGCGGTGCTCGATGGCTGCCTGGTGGTGACCGGCGCCAGCCCGCGGGCGCTGCTCTACGGCGTGTACGAATTGCAGGATGTCCTCGCCGAGCACGGCGGCGTCCCCGCAGGCCTGCGCCGACAGGCCCGCCCGGCGCTGGCGCTGCGGCTGTTACACCCGCGTGTCCGCGGCGGCTTCGGATCGTACCGCCAGAGCGATATCGAGTTTCTGGCGCGTGCTGGGGGCAATGTGGCGCACCTGACGCATGATTGGATGGGCGAGAAGACCTTCTTCAGCTTCGTGCCTTGCCCCGAGTTTCCCCGGGCGGTCGACGCGCCAGCGCTTGAGGCGAACCGCCGCCACCTGCGGCAGTACCTGGATTGGTGTCGGCTCTATGGGCTGGACGCCGCGCTTTGGCTCTGCGAGTTGCCCTGCCAGGGCGGACCCTGGGTGCCGGAGGCGCGGCGGCAGGAGTTCCTCGGGCGCTTTCCGGCGGACTGCCTGGCGGACACGGGTACTTACGAGGGCAAGGGCCTCTGCCTGGCGCACCCGCTGGTGGAACAGGCGTACCGGGGCATGATCCGGCGCTTCTGTACCGACTTTCCCGAGGTCGCCATGCTGCTGGTGTTCACCCTCGATTCGAGCGGCGAACTATGCGATCCGGCGACCTGCCCGCGGCATCAGGGCGTCAGCAAGCTCACGCAGTACAACCGCCTGCTGGCCCTGATGCTCGAGGAGGGCCGCGCGCTGCGGCCAGGGCTGCAAGTGTTCTCCGTGGGCTGGGGCTGGAAGTTCCGCGGCGAGCCGGACTTCCTGGCGCAGCAGGCCGGGCTGCCGGCCGGCGCCGGACTCGCATCGTTACCGGATGGCGAGGCGTGGTCTTTCGACCGTAAGCTCACGGATGCCCTGGTTGCCTCCCGCGCCGTCACCCGGGAACGCGGCCAGGCGTTCTTGGGCTACGACATCTTCTTCTGGGGTGATGATACCGTGTTCCCGCAAACTCAGCTCTATGACTTCCCGTTCGGCATTGCCCGCAAGTTGCAGCGCTGGCAGGCTCTTGGGGCCGATGGCATCTTCGATCAATGGGGGACCCAGGCGGAGTACGTGCAGTGCGATGCGGTGGCGCTTCGCGAGCGGCTGTTCCACCCGGAACCTGCGGACTCCGCAGGGCTCGAGGCCTGGGCCGAGTCGCTGGCGCGGCGGCGCTTTGGGCCCGCGGCAGCGGCGCCGGTGCTGGCAGCCTGGCAGGAGATCGAGCGAGCACAGCAGATCCAGTCCGACCACGCCTACTACTGGCATCACCTGCGCCCGGGGTGGTCCGGTCCCGTGCTGAGCTGTCCCCTGACGCTCGAGGCGCTGCAAGGCGTCAACCTGAGCGGCGGCGAACCGCCGAAACCCTACGGCAAGACAGACTACGCGCCGCACCGCGACGATGTCTCCCGAGCGACGGCCCTTGGCCCGGCCCTCGCGCAGGCAGCAGAGCATTTCGGCAAGGCCGTGAAGCAGCTCGAGCAAGCCCTCCTGGTCATCCCGCCCGTCCCCCGCTCGTTACTCGATCATTGGTACACCCCCGAAGCGGGGGCCGCGGCGCGCCTGTCGCCCCGCGAACTGCTCGAGCAACAACTCATCGCCGTCCGCCTGCAGGAGCGCACCCAGCGCCGAATGAGCCGGTTCTTCACGGCCTTTGCTTGGGTCAAGACCTTGCCGCCATCAGGGGAGGCGGGATACGAGGCGGCGCGCGCCAAACTGCGGCTGCTACAGGCGGAGGACCAGCCCTAGACCGGTAGGGTCGGATCGCCCTACCGCGGGGAGAGGGCTCAGCCCTCGGCGGCCAGTTCGTCGGCGAGGGCTTCCAGGGCCGGGCGCATCTGGCGCAGGCAGGCGCGATAGGCCTCGACGCCGCCGCCGAAGGGATCCGGTACCTCGTGGTCGCTCTCGCCCACAAACGCCATCAGCATCACCGTCTTGAGCCGCAGCCGCGGCAAGAGTTCCACCAGGCGCTCGCGATGTTCGCAGGCCAGGGTCACTACCAATTCGGCGCCGAGGGCTAGTTTGGGCGTCAGGGCTTTGCTCTTCATGCGCAGCAACGGGATACCCGCCTCGGCCAGGGCCTGCCGAACCGGCGCGGGAACTGGCTCGCCTTCGCGCGCCGTCAGCCCGGCGGAGTCCACCACCACGTCGCGCAGCCCACGCTGCGCACACAAAACGGCGAACGCCGCCGCCGCCATGGCACTGCGGCCGGTGTTCACTTCACACACGAACAAGATCAGTCTGGACATGGTGGGTGGAGTTCTAGTCCCGACGGCCCCTGGGCAGTCGATTCAGGGTCAACCTTGGGTCTTCAGTTTGGCCGCAAAGAACTCGATGGTGGCCGTGAGGCCGGCGTCGAAGTCGCTGGCGGGGACGTACCCCGTGGCCCGCAAGCGGTCCACGGAAGCCAGCGAGTGCTTCACGTCGCCTGGCCGTTCGGGCAGGTGGCGAACCTCGCTGCGCGACCCGGTCAGACGGACGATCCGCCGGGCGAGATCGTTGATGGTGATGCGACCGCCGTAAGCAACATTGTAGACGCCCGTGTGCTCTCCCAGCGCGAAGTGGGCGTTCGCCGCGGCGATGTCCTTGACGTAGATAAAGTCCCGCGTCTGCTCGCCGTCACCGAAGATGGTGATGGGCTCGTGGCGCAGTGCCTTGGTGACGAAGATCGGCACCGCTGCCGCGTATTGGCTACGGGGATCCTGCCGCGGGCCGAAGACATTGAAGTAGCGCAGGCAGGCCGTCGGCAGTCTGCCCTCACGGGCGAACAGGGTGCAGTAGTACTCGTCGGTGAGCTTGGTGATGGCGTAGGGGCTCTTGGGCTCGGGCACCATACTCTCACGCTTGGGGACTTCCGGGTTGTCCCCGTAGATTGCCGCTGAGGTGCTCAGGCACAGCTTCCGCACCCCGGCCGCAGCCGCTTCCTCGAGCACGATCAGGGTGCCGATGACGTTGATTTCCTCGGCCTCGACCGGCTTCTGCATGGACTCCGGCACGCTGATCATGGCCGCCAGGTGGAAGACGTAGTCCACGCCCTGCAGCGCCGCGCGCACGGCGGCCCGGTCCAGGATGGACGCCTCGATGATCTCGGCGCTCAGGCCGACCAGGTTGTGCCGGTGCCCAGACCGCAGGTTATCCAGGACTCTGACCTCCGCCTGGCCCTGGAAGTGCTCGACGATATGGCTGCCGATGAAGCCGCAGCCGCCGGTGACCAAGATGCGCATGGGATTGCCCCCAATCAGCCGACAGACCAGCGCAGCTTGGAGCCAGCCTCCAGGTCGGCGTGGAGTTGGTCGAGGAACTCCAGCAGGATGCTCAGGCTGTACATGCAGGCCGGAACCACCCACGTCGGCTTGCCCAGCTCCACCGCCCGCATGCACTCCAGGAACTGCGCCCGCACCTCGGCGCAGGTCGCCGCGGCGCCGGTCTTGCTCTTGCTCTTGCGCAATTCGACCAGAAACGCGAACACGGTGGCAAGCCCTTCAATGCGCGCCGCTTCAGCGCGGAGGCTCTTGGCCGCGGCCTTCGGCGTTTCACCCAGCCCGGGAGTTGCCAACACCGCCGTCAGAGCCTCGGCTGCCTGATGCGCTAGGGCTGCCGCCTCACGCAGTTGGGTCGGGACCTTAGCGCTCTTCATATCCGCCAGCTTGTCCAATGCCTCCGCCGGGTAGGGCCGCGGCCAGGGCAGGTCCTTGTTGGCGTAGGTGTAGGTGTAGTGGTAGGTGTGCGCCAGAGCCGGGAATTCGGTGCTGGCCTTGACGATCGCCGCCGCCGCGCCGAGATAGGCCTCCCTGCCGACCCCAAAACACTCGGCCCAGCGGTCCTGCAACTCGTCTGCCGAACCGGCTTCCATACCGCTCCAGGCATACCCAGACAGCAGGGCTTCGTGATCCGTGTAACCGGGGTCATGCACCGCATACGAGACCGCGCCACTGGCGCCCTCAGCATGAGCCATGCTGAGCATGCGCTCGATGTTCGGACGGCGGTAGTCGTAGCGCATCCAGTTGAAGTAACAGGTCATCGGCGCCACCCAGCCATCCAGGCCAAGTTCAGCCCCGAGCTTGACGTGCGTCTGCGCATCCAAAGCCTCGTTGCTGTACCACCACCAGTGCAGAATCAGCCGGTTCTTCAGGCCCGCCTTGTCGAGTTGGCGGACGAAGGACTCGTCCAGTACCTTCATGTGCCGGGTCAACTGGTCATTCCACATGACCACGTGCTTGACGCCCTTGGCCGTGAGCATCGATACCAGCCAGAGGATGTAGTCGCGCAGGTTCTCTTCGTCCGTGTGCTTGGCGGAGACGCGGGACTGACACCACGGGCTGGCCACCTGCTGCGGGTCGGTAAGGCTCGGATGGTCCGGCCAGACTTCGTCCATCTGAATGTGGAAGTAGTCGATACCGGCCGGGAAGTAACGCTCGATGATGCTGCCGTAGAACCCCTCGATGAAGCGCCGCGTCGCCGGGTCGGCAATCGAGTAGCCCACCCCGCGCGCGGCGCCATTCTTCTCCTTCGCCGAAACCGCCGGCAACAACCGCGGAATCAACGTGTTGTGTCCCAGACTGTTGACAAAGGGCATGACGGTGACGCCCTTCTCGCGCCCGTAGTTCACCACTTCGGCGAGGAAGTCCTCCTCGAACATGGGCGACAGATAGGTCTGGTCATTCCAGCGCGAGAAGTCGGGCGAGTACCAGCGCAGGTGGTGCTCTTTGCGGAGCTCCTCATGTCCGGGTATCGGCACTTGGAGGAACTCTGTAAGGCTGCCCTCGAAGCGGCAATTGCCCCAGCAGCCGTACAGGCCGATGCCCAGGCGGTTCAGCTTCAGGGCGCTGAGGCGGTCGATGAGCAGGCACCAGTCGGCCAGCTTCATGCGGTCCGGGCCCCACTTATCCTCGACGAAAATGCCCCGGCTGGTCAGCATCGGCCAGTCGCGAATCGTCATGTTCGGCGGCACGTAGCCGGCGGCGAAAGCCTTGTAGATGGCGCCCAGCGTCTGGGTGGCCCAGAGTGCGCCAAGCTGGCTCGGCGTGCGCAGCGTCACCACGCTGTCGCGCAGCTCCAACTGGTAATATTCCTCGCGGGCCGCCTCGGGCACGTCCGTGAGATCGAAGGCGGACTCGTCTTCGACGATGGCCTCGATCACGTACTTCTTCTTGTTGGCCACGACGCGCACGCCGGCCTCTGCCAAGACTCCTCGCATGGCCTTGCGCTGCAAGGGCAAGACGTTATTCGTCACCAGGCGCACATCCGGTGAAAGCTCGGTGTTGCCGCCGGTCAAGGTGACGTCTTTGGGTTCTGGAAAAACCCCGGGGATGGCCGTTCTGCCTGCGAAGGCCGACATGTGTGACAACCTCCTGGGACTCCGCGGCGGCACCTTCAGCCGACCGCCGGGAGACCGGCATCGCCGTACGGGCTGGCACCGCCGAGAGCGGCTTTGGGACCGCCAGCACAAGAAGCGCTTAAGATAGTGCCAAAGTGCCAACCTATCAAGGGCTTAACGAAACAATCGCCGGACGGTGTCGTAGGCGCTCTTCCAGGCTGCGCCTTGCTCCGGGAGGCAGGTCTGGGTCGCGGCCGAGCGGCGCACCGCGGCGCGGGCGTCAGCCAGGGATTTCAGCGCTCCGGTGGCGATGGCCTGGGCGGCGATATTGCCCAGCGCCGTGGCTTCCACCGGCCCCGTGATCACCGGCCGCTGGATGGCGTTGGCGGTGAACTGGTTCAGCACGGCATCCTGGCTGCCGCCCCCCACCAGGTGCAGCACCTCCACCGGTCGACCGGTGAGTTGCTCGATCTCGTCGAGGGTGCGGCGGTAGCGCAGTGCCAGCGACTCGAGAGCGCAGCGCACGATCTGGCCGGGGGTCTCCGGCACGGGCTGGCCCGAGTCACGGCAGAATGCGGCGATGCGTTCTGGCATGTTGCCGGGAGCCAGAAAGACGTCCGCGTTGGGATCGATCAGCGAGCGGAATGGCTCGGCGGCCGCCGCCATCCGACCCATCTCCTCAAACGACAGCTCCAGGCGCTGACGTTGCCACTCGTGGCGGCACTCTTGAATCAGCCACAGCCCCATAATGTTCTTCAGGAAGCGGATCCGGCCGGCGAGACCACCCTCATTGGTGTAATTGGCCGCCAGGGCCGCTGGCGTAATCTGCGGCGCCGACAACTCGACCCCCAGCAGACTCCAGGTGCCGCTGCTGAGGTAGGCCCAGGAACGGTCCTCCTGGGCCGGCACCGCCGCCACCGCCGAGGCCGTGTCGTGACTGCCCACCAGGATGACCGGCAGCGGTTTGCAGTTGAGTTCCGCGCAGATGGATGGCCGCAGCAGACCCGCCGACGTACAGGGCGCGGCGACCCGCGGAAACAGGCTGCGAGGCAGGCCCAGGGCGTCGATGATGTCCCAGGCCCAGTCCCCGGCGTGCGGGTCATAGGCCTGCGAGGTCGTCGCAATGGTGTACTCGGCAGAGACGTTCCCCGACAGCAGATAGGTCAAGGCGTTCGGCATGAACAACAGCGTCTTGCCGCTCACCAGCAGCGGGTCGCCGTCGCGCACCATGGCCGCCAGCTGGAAGATGGTGTTCAGATTCATGAACTGGATGCCGGTGCGTTCGTAGAAGCGTTCGCGCGGCACGCGCGCGAAGGCCCAGGGCAGAATGTCCGCCGTGCGCGGGTCACGGTAATGTCGCGGGAAACCGGCAAACTTGCCCTTGGCATCCAGCAGGGCGAAATCGACGCCCCAGGTATCCACGGCCACGCCGGCGAGTTCCACGCCCGTCTCGAGCGCCTTCGCCAGTCCGCGCTTGAGTTCGGCGAAGAGCCCCAGGAGGTTCCAGTAGAGCCCGCCGTCGACGTCGACGGCGCCGTTCTCGAAGCGGTGTACTTCCTGCAGGCTGATCTTCCCGTCCGCCACCGTGCCGAGCATGGCCCTGCCGCTGGAGGCACCCAGATCAAAGGCGAGGTAGTGCTTCATCATGCGTCTCCCATTCCGTAGCGCCCTCACGGCCAGGCCCGGGGTACCGCCGCCGAGGTCTCCTCACAACGTGCGGCGCCGGGGTTACCACGAATCGTGTGGTGTAGTGGGTAACATGCCGCCCCGCCGGCGTTTCGCCAGCCAAAAAGCCGACCGCCGCTCCCCCCGGCCGCTGCCACCCCGCGGCCGTCCAGTTCGTCCAGTTCGTCGAGTCTCGCTCAGGATACAGGCGCCAGACTGACATCAATGGCCGGCAGTTGCGGCTCGCGCGACGCGGTGACGTCCACGAAGAACTGCCGGAAGCGACGCGTACCGGGAGTCCAGTCCAGCACGCTGAAGCATCCCCCCAGCGTGAGCGAGCCGGCGCATACTTCGCCACGGCCAGTGGCATCCCAGCGCGCAAAAGGGGCGTGGACGTGACCGCTGAGCACAAGGTCCAGGCGGCCCTCTTGCAGGTGCTGCCAGACCACCTCGGCGCCCTCGAGACGCCGCCGCCTTCCCAGCGCTTTGCCGGTGGCCCCGCGCAGAGGGAAATGGCAGATCACGACGCGACACTCGCCGTCCTCCCGCGGCAGTGCCAGGCGGCGCGCCAGCCAGTCCAGCGTCGCGGCCGTCAAGGCCCCGGAGGAAAGCAGGCAGGACACCGGACGGGCGCCGTCCAGCAGCAGAAACCTGAGACCCGACACCTGCCACTCCAGCGGCAGAGCGTCCAACTCCCAACGCCCGCCGTTCAGACTGCGAAACGTGCGCGCCAAGGCGGCGCGGCAGTCCGCCGCGCCGACATAGGCGTCATGGTTGCCGGGCAGAAAGAGGAAGCGTTGACCGCCGTCGACGCAGAGGGGCCGCATCAGGGCGGCGGCCGCCTCGAGTTCCTCAGGGGAGCCGATGCAGGTGAGGTCACCGGTGCAGACGACCAATTCGGGTTTGAGGCGCCCGATGTCGTCGCAGGCTCGTTGGAAGTACTCCGGATGGAACTGGCGGGACCGGCGCAACAGGAAATTGGCGGCGCCCAGCACTCGCTTATCGAACAGAGCGCGGGGCGACCTCGGCAGCCGCCCCACATGGATATCAGACAGATGCACGATGCGCATAGAGGCCGTTCGTGTTGGGCGGCAAGCCCAGACCGCTGCAGACCGCGCGACTCACGGCCCGCCGACGAGGCCGCGCAACTCGTCTTTCATCTGCTCGGCTTCTTCCGGGTACAGGCGCTGCAGATAGTCCACCGCGGCCAAGGCCCGCCGCTTGTCATTCTGCTGCACCAACTGCTTGATCTGTTCCACCAGTCGGTCGACCTCAACTTTGCGCAACTCCGGCTCGATGGCACTCAGTTCGGCCAGGACGGGACTGGCCTCGGGCCGACCACTGGCTTCCAGGCGCTTACGCGCTTCGGCGGGGAACTCCTCCCGGGCCACCAGGTAGGCTCCAAACAGCAGCTTGCGCTCAGCCTCATCGCCGCGGATCAGCTCCCACTTCTTTTCGGTCAGCTTATCCAACTGCACGGGCGAAAGCTCCGCAAACGGAATCTCCAGCGTCTCCATGGTCTCCTCTCGTTCGCCCTTGGTATAGACGACGCGCCGGACCTGCAGTTCAACATCCTTAAAGCCAATGCGGCTGACGCGCCAGTCGGCCTTCGGCTGGGCCGGGATGGGCAGGGACAGGCCGGCGAGCTGGTCCTTGCTGTTCACGATGGACTCCATGAGCTTCTTAGCCAAGGCGACGATGTTCTGCCGGGTTTCAGCCCAGCGTTTCAGCTCCTCGTCGCGGCTTGAGGCCAAGGGCACCAAGAGACGGTTGGCCTCGTCGAACTGGTGCTTACGGCAGAACTCGGCGGCCTGCGGCCGGACTTCACCCTTCTGCCGCACCAGCGCCGCATCACGCTCGCTCTTCTGCTCTGCCAAGCGCTTCGTCTCGGCCTCCTTCAGCTTACGCTCGGCTTCAGCCTCCGCTTCCTGCTTGGCTTTTTCCGCCGCGGCGGTCGCCTGCGTCTTGGCTGCCGCGCTGGCCTGTTCCCACTGTGTACGCTCAGCCTCGTACACGGGCAGCCGCGCCTTTTCGAGGTCCGCTTCCACGTAGGGAGCGGCCAGGGTGGAAAGGGCTTCGGCCTCCCCATGGTCGTACCCGAACTGAGCCACGGCGGCCGCCAGGCGGACGCGGACATCCGCTTCGGCTCGGCCCTGGGCCATCTCGCCGCGAATGGCACTCAGGGTGGCGAGCACATCGCCACCTGCCGCCGGGGTCACCGTGGGTGTCTCACCCGAGCCGCCCCCCGGCGTGGCGCTGGCCGTAGTGCCACCGCGACGGAGGTACAGGGCCAGGGCGCCGCCTAAGACGACCAGCAGCACCACCACGGCAGCCACGATGATCCGGGTTCTTCCCGACTTGCGCTCCGGCTCCACGGTCTCGCCGGCGCTAACCTCGGCCTCGCCCTCCGGCGGCACGACCATCCCCAGTTCGGCCGCTACCGCCGTCCCCAGTTCGGCCGCTACCGCCGTCCCCAGTTCGGCCTGCAGCGGCGCCGGCAGCGTCTTGTTGACCGAGAATCGACGCTTTCCCGGGCCCATGTCCGCGCGGGCCGGCGTGCCTGTCGGCGGCGGCGAGCCTGGCACGCCCGCGACCGCCGGCTTCAGGGTGCCAACCCCAGCGCCAATAGCCGCGGATTCATCGCCATAGAGTTCGATGGGCTCCTGGCTGGCCGGGTCTGGCACGTACGCTGGCTCCCCGCCATGGCGTACGGCTTCGAGGTCCGTCAACAACGTCGCCGCATCGGGGTAACGGTGCTGCGCCCGCTTTGCCAGCATGACCTCGACCACCCGGGAAAAAGCGGCGGGCACGTCGGGACAGATGACATGCAGCGCTAGCAGCGGCTCCGTCAGGTGCTTCTGCGCGATATCGGCGGCACTCGGCCCTTCGAAGGGAAAGCGCCCGCTGAGCGTATGGTAGAGCGTGGCTCCGAGGCTGTAGATGTCGCTGCGGTTATCGCCATGGCTGCCCAGCAGGTGTTCGGGGGCGATGTATTGCGGCGTCCCGTACAACTCCTGGGTCCCGTCACTCGCGGTATCCGTCAGCTTGCGCGCCAGGCCGAGGTCCGCCAGTTTGACCGCGCCATCGGCCGTGAGGATGATATTGTCCGGTTTGATGTCCCGGTGCATGAGGCCCTGACTGCGCCAGGCGAAGTCGAGCGCCCCGGCGATCTGCATGGCGATGTTCAGGGCGCGGTCGGCCACCAGGCGTCCGCCGTGCAGGAGAACCTGCTTCAACGTGCTGCCCTGGACGTACTCCATGGCGAAATAGAACAGACCAGCGTCCTCCCCCACCGCATAGGCCTGCACGATGTTGGGATGGTTGATGGCTGCCGCCGCCCGCGCCTCCCGCACGAAGTCCTTGATGTACACCTCATCCGACCCATAGCGGTCATGCAGAATCTTCAGGGCCGTGGGTCGGTCCAGCGAAATCTGGTGGGCCAGGTACACCGTCCCCATGCCGCCCTCGCCGAGACGCTCGTGGATAATGAAATCGCCGATGATGGCGCCGGACGCCAAGCGGCCGTCGGGGATGGCTACCGCCGTGCCACAATGGCCACAGGCTACGGCCTCGCCGGGCTTGCCGTCATCGATCGCCAAAATGCCGCGGCAGTGGCTGCACTGAAAACGCACGGCCGGTACCCCTTTTTGCAGAAGCCCAATGACATACCCTGTGGTCGCTATTATAGTAGCGGGTGCGCGGGTTCAAGGCAACCAGCATTCGGCTTTTTGCCCACCACAACCCCCAGGAACAGCAGAAGCGAAGAGGGCAGGCAGCATGATCGTCACCACCGCGGATCTCTTCAAGGTCGCTTACGGTAAGTTTGCCGTCGGCGCCTACAACATCAACAACCTGGAACAGTGCATGGGCCTGTTCCGCGGCAACCTGGACAGTCAGGCCCCTTTCATCATCCAGATCAGCAAGGGCGCCCGCAGTTACACCCATAAGCTCATGCTCGAGGGCCTCATTCGCAGTGCTGAGGAGGTCTTTCCGGCCGCGGTCTTCGCGGTGCATCTTGATCATGGTGACGAGGCCACCTGTATCGACTGTATCAACGGTGGTTTCTACAGCTCGGTGATGATCGATGCCAGCCATGAGTCCTTTGACAAGAATATCGAGGCCACCGCCAGGATCGTGGCGGCGGCGCATGCCAAGGGCATCAGTGTCGAGGCCGAGTTGGGCACCCTGGGCGGGGTTGAAGAGGACATCAAGGTCGACGAAGGCAACGCCAATCTGACCAATCCTGAACAGGCCCGTGAGTTCGTCACCCGCAGCGGTTGCGACGCCCTGGCCTGCGCCATCGGCACCAGTCATGGCGCCTTCAAGTTCAAGGGCAAGCAGGGCCTGCATTTCGACGTGCTGGAGGAAATCCAAAGACGCCTGCCCGGTTACCCCCTGGTCATGCACGGCAGCAGCAGTGTGCCGAAGGAGGAAGTTGACCGCATCAACGCCGCCGGCGGCAAGCTCAAGGACACCAAGGGCGTCGATCCTACCGAGTTCAAGCGAGCGGCTGGCCTGGGCGTGACCAAGGTCAACATCGATACCGACGGGCGCCTGGTGTGGACCCGCGTCCACCGCGAGTGCTTCCGTGACGACCCGGCCAACTTCGACCTGCGCCCCCCGGGCAAGGTCTTCATGGCTGCGTATGCCACCTTCATCGCCGCCAAGAACGTCTACCTGGGCAGCGCCGGGACCCTGCCGACGGTCAAGAAGGCCCTGGGCCTGGCGGGCTGAGTGACCGGCCCCGCGGTGGCTGAGACGCCTGGCCCTGGGCGCCAGGCGCCAGCCAAAGCGGGGTTGCCTCCTCTTGCGGCGGGGTTGCCGTCGCGGTTGCAGATCGCGACCCGCAGCGGGCCGCGAGGCGGCCTCTGCGGCGGGCGCGAAACCGGCTGACCCCCGCGGCGGGCGCGAAACCGGCTGACCCCCGCGGCGGGCTCGACTACGTGTCTCGTCGCAGCCTGGAAGTCTCTTTGCGGTATGTCCGGCCACAGCCGCAGGCTAACCTGAACCCGGAAGGCGCATGGGAGTTCAGAGCTCACGCTTCGGCGTGCCCGCAGGGCGGTCCTCTCTGGGGATAGGGTGGACCGTCGCGGTGCATCTGACGCATCCGCAGGTTCCGGCGTGGTGTTTTACCGAGCGTCAGGCCCAGCGGCTGGCGCTGGCTCTTCCCGGGATGAGTTGCCGCATCTGCGCCGACCGCGCGGCCTTCTGCGCGGCCTTGCCTGAGGCCCGGGCCGCTTTCGTTTGGTCCTTCTGCCAGGAAGAGTTTGCCCTTGCTCCCGACCTGCGCCTGCTAGCCACTCCCGCTGCCGGCCGCGACTACTTCCGGGTGACCCCGCCGCCGCACGTCCAGGTCTTCCATGGACGGTTCCACGGCTACATCATGGGGGAGACGGCGGTGGGCATGATCCTGGCCATGACGCGAGGCCTGCTGCCTGCCGTTACCACCTATCGCGCCGACCCCTGGCCCCGGGCCCAACTGGCGCAGTGTGTGCGGCCGCTGTGCGGCTCGCACGTGGTCATCCTCGGTTTCGGCCACATCGGTCGGCGCATCGGCCAGTTGCTCAAGCCCTTTGGGGTCCGTCTCACCGGCGTGCGGCGCCACCCAGCGCCCGAGGACTTGGCTGACGGTTTCGAGGCACGGGACCGTGTCGTCCCCCTGGCCCGCCTCGACGAGGTGCTCCCGGAGGCTGACCATCTGGTGCTGGTACTGCCCGGCGGCAGCGCCACGGACAACCTGATGGACGCTTCCCGGTTGAGCTTGCTGCCGCCTCACGCCACGTTGATCAACCTGGGCCGCGGCAATGCCCTTGACGAGCAGGCGCTGTCCATCGCCTTGCGCTCCGGCCGCCTGGCCGGGGCTTGTCTGGATGTACTCCGCACCGAACCCCTGCCTGATGCTTCGCCCCTGCGCACCTGCCCGAACCTCTGGCTGTTCCCGCACGCCGCCGCCATCAGCCCGACCTACCTTGATCTCTTCGTCGATGACTTCGTCGCGCAATTTCAGGCGTGGTCACGGCAGACCGGATCCCCTGGAGACGTCAACGAAAAACCCCCGGACGCCTGAGTGCAGGAGTCCGGGGGCTGTTGGTCACGGGGCCCGGCTACCTTGGCCGACTGCGCGGGCCTCAGTTCATCACTTGGCGAGGAGCTTCTTCAGGAGGTCAACTGCCGAGGCCGCGTCGGGAGCATAGCCGTCGGCACCGATCTCGTCCGAGAAGTTCTGGGTCAGGGGCGCGCCGCCGACCATGATCTTGACCTTACCGCGCAGGCCGGCTTCCTTGAAGGCGTCGATGGTGGCCTTCATGTTCGTCATCGTGGTGGTGAGCAGGGCGCTCATGGCGATCGCATCCGCCTTGTGTTCCTGCACTCCCTTGACGAACTTCTCCGGGTCGCAGTTGACGCCAAGGTCGACGACTTCGTAGCCTGAGCCTTCGAGCATCATGCACACCAGGTTCTTGCCGATGTCGTGCAGGTCGCCCTTCACGGTGGCACAGCAGACCACGCCACGGGACTTGACCCCGGCCGCCTTCAGCAGCGGCTTCACCAAGGCCATTCCGGCGTTCATGGCACGCGCGGCAATGAGGACCTCGGGGATGTAGACCTCATTGCGTTTGAAGCGCTCGCCGATCACGCTCATGCCAGCCACCAGGCCGTCATTCAGAATCTTCTCTGCCGTCAGCCCGCTATCGATGGCCTTCTGCGTCAGTTCCTTGACGACCGGGGCCTGGCCCTTAATCAAGGCTTCCGACAGTTGCTCGAGGATTGCCGCTGCCATGTCACTTCCTCCACGTTTTTCCGCACAGCACTCAGGCCTTCCCGAATCCTGCCTTTGCCTGGGCAATCAGGACAGGTAGGCGCACAACGTTACGGCAATATAACCGTCTTCGCAACCCGTCAAGTCAAAAAAGGCGCAACCGCAGGCTGCCGTGCCCGCAGAATATCAGCGCGGCCGGGGGCTACTGGCGCGGCGACAGCGGCCGGGATACACTATGCCGTCTGGCCTCCAGCGCTTGACGGCCAGGTTCAGACACCAGGAGAGACGCCCATGACGTTGACCTTCGGCTGTAACACGCTCTACCCTCGCGGGAGGTTGCCCGGCGCGGTCGAGGTTTTCGATCTCGGCG
>CAILKC010000527.1 GCA_903834675.1 uncultured Victivallales bacterium
CCCGCGGTTTGGTGGAGCTGCGGTGGGCTCCACCGCCCGCGCCTGCGGCCAGGCGCCTCTCCAGGGGATAGGACGGCCGCTCAGGGCCGGACGCCCTGTGTCGTGAGCAGGGCTTGCACCTTGGCCACGCACACGTGTCGCGGCAGCACGTCGTCACGACAGGCGACCACCGCGGCCGTACCCACACCCTGTCCCATATTCACGCAGATCGGCATGACCCGGTAGGAGGAGTGCGCTTTGTGGGTGCCGGAGATGCAGCGTCCTGCCAGCAGGAGCCCGTCGACGCCTTCCGGCACGAAGCAACGGTAGGGGATGGTGTATTTCCCCTTGGCCCGGAAGTGCTTTTGGGCGCCATCCTTATCGAGGCCGCTGCCGCTGAGGTTATGGATATCGAAGTTGAAGCTGGCCCGGGTCACGATCCAGTCGTCGAACTGGCGGGCTTCGACGATGTCCTCCGGCGTCAGGGTGTAGCCGCCCCGGATGTGGCGCGTTTCGCGGACGCCGATGAGCGAGGCGGCGGAGATGACAAAGCAGTGTTCGTACCCCGGCACGGTGCTACGCAGGAAGTCGACGATGGCAGCGATCTGTCGGCGGCAGGCGAGTTCGCCACGGCTGAGGTCGGTCGCGAGGGTGCCGTTGATGCCGATCATGTTGGTCATGTTGACCGTGACGATGCCCGGGAGGGAGGAACGGTAGAGCAGCACGTGCCCGGCCGGAGGCGGCAACGCCGCCTTGCCCAAGTCCTGAATCTTCCCTTTGGGAATCTCGCGGTTATCCTCGAAGGATCCGGGAAGGACGGCCCGCGCCAGGTCGACTCCGGCAACCTTGAACATGATGGTCACCGGCTGCATGCCGCCGTCGGCTTCGCGGCCCAGGCTGAACGGCGCGCCGGCCCGTGCCGCCAGGTCGCCGTCGCCCGAGGCGTCGATGGTGACCCGAGCTGTGTAGGCACTGCGGCCAGACTTATTCTCCACGATCAGCCCCCGGACCCGCGTGGCGTCCAGCAGCGGCGCCGCGGCGACGCTGTAGAGCAGCAGATCGACCCTGGCTTCGACCAGCATCTCGAGCAGGAGGAGTTTGAGCTTCTCCGGGTTGATGACGTGGCGCCAGGCGAGAATTTCCTCCGGGCCGGGCGCCGCCGAGCGCTGCAAGATTTCCTCATAGAGCGGGCCTTCGCTGTCACCGGTCCAGTGGCTCATCAGGCCAGAGGTGGCAATGCCGCCGACCGCGCCGGTCTGCTCCACCAGCAGGACGCGGGCGCCGAGACGGCCAGCGGTAAGCGCGGCGGCGAAGCCGGCGGGGCCGGCCCCCGCCACCACGATGTCGTAATCCCCGGCCACCGGAGTGGACAGCGTTTCCTGGATGGTCTGCATCGGATTCTCCTGGACGATCGACGCGGCTAGCGCCGAGGGCAAGCCCCCGAGCGCCGTGCGGGAAACTCCATGCCGGCCTCCCCGCCGGGTCGCGGGCGGGTTCCTAGACGCGGTGGCCACCCATCTGCGCGATGGTCCGCTCGAGATCGGCCACGCGGGCGGTGGTCTGGCGCGCCGCGCCCTGGCCCCAACTTTCCACATTGAGGCGCAGGATGGGCTCGTTGCCCGAGGGCCGTAGCACGAACCACCAGCCGGAACGGCCGCCCGAATCGGCAAACTCCAGCTTCAGGTCAGGGCTCAGCGCGGCGGTGCGGGTGTAGGGCGTGTCGGCGACAAAAACGCGCTCCAGCCCGGCGAGGGCGGGGTCGGCGCGTACCTCATGGCGCCTGGATGCGGCGGTGGTCTGGGTCTTGGCAAGCGTTTCAAGCACCTCTCCCGGGCGGTCCAACGACGCGAATACGTAGTTGATCTCACCGCTCCAGGCGTAGCGCCGCCGCCAGGGGCGCAGGTGCTCGTCGAGGCGCCGACCCCGGCCGCTCTCCGCCGCGACGCGCCGCAGCATGTAGAGCGCGGTGAGCATGCCGCTGTCCACATGGAAGAACTCCGGGTAGAAGTAGTGGCCGCTGTGCTCGCCTGCCACCACGACCCGCTCCCGGTAGAGGTCATGCCGCATGAGCAGCTTGATCTTGCCGTGGCCCACGGGCGTATCGATCAGGGTGACTCCCGACCGACCACCGAACTGGTCCACCAGCAACTGACTGCAGCAGAGGTTGCGCATCACCACCGCAGGCCCAGAGGCCGTGGACAGCTTGCTCTCGGCGGTCAAGGCAAGGACCTGCGAGGCGGTGATCTCACGCCCGCAGCCATCGACAAAGCCGGCGCGATCGCCATCGCCGTCAAAGCCGATCCCGAGCAACGCCCGCTGCGCCAACACGGCGGTCCGCAAGCGGCTGACGAAGCCCGGTAGGAGCGGGTTAGGGACGCCATGGGGAAAATCACCATCCGGCTCTCGGTCGACGAAGGTGAAACGGAAGCCCCACGCTTCGAGGCGTTCGGCGAGCGGGCCAAAAGCGTGCCCGCCAACGCCGTTGCCGACCGCGACCACAATCGGGTAACGCGCCTCTGTGGTCTGGGGCAAGCTGTGCAGCGCGGTGGCGCCCAGGGCGAATTCCGCAAACTCGACGCGCGGATCGAGTCCCTGCGGCGGCTTCAGTCGGCGGACCGCCTCAGTGCACAACTGCCTTAGCTCCTGTTGATTCAGCGGCCGGGCGCCGGCGAAGACGAGCTTGATGCCGTTGTACTCTTTAGGGTTATGGGAGGCCGTAATCATGGCGCCGCCGGCGTAGCGCTCCGGGTAACGCCCGGTCATGTAGTAGACGTGCTCGGTGGACACCAGGCTCAGCCACTCGACGCGACCCCCACCCAGGCGCACCCCGCGGCTGAAGGCGAGAGCCAATTCGAGGGAACTGACGCGCGCATCGTGTCCGACCACGACACACGGCGGGGCGCTGGCGCCGTCGGTGAGCCTGGCGGCGAAGGCCTCGCCAAAGAGTAAAGCTGCCTCGGCACTGAAAGGGTGCGGCCACAGGCCGCGCAGATCGTCGCGCTTGAGCACGGCACGGATTGCATCGGCATCGAGGATGAGGGGTGTCGCCATCGTCTCGGCTCCCTGGCAACGCCAGCCACCGGCCCCGATGTGCTGGCGCGTGCCGACAAGATAGCGCGGCGGTGCGGCAGGAGCAATCGCGGCGGCGGTGCGACCAGGGCGGTTTCAAGAAACCGGGATGGGCGGCGCAACACCCGTGGTCTGTCTGCCGTATCGGGTTGCGCGAGAACACCCGCCGTCAGGCATGGCACAGGCGCCAAGCCAAAGCGGTGTCGCGGTCGCCGCCGGCGACCTTGCCACACGCAGTCCACCTGGCCGACGCGCGGTATGGAGTGCGCGCGGCAGAGGGCCGCGGACGCGGCCCGTCGACGCCGCTTTCACTGTCGGCGGTACGACGGCGGTCGTTTCTTGAAACCGCCCTGCGCCGCGACTCAGTTCAAAGCCCGGAGACGGGGCATGTGGACGGCTTGCGCTTCAGGCTCTACCGTATGCCGGTTGGAGTGGCCGTCCCGTCCGGTCTCCGCTCTGCGAGGTTTGAGCCGACCAAGACGGGATGCGGCAAGCAGGAAAGGATTCCGGTTATGGCGAAGCGGGTTCCCATTCGGTTTGGTGCCATCGGTTGCGGCGGAGCGGGCACGGACCGCATCATGCAGTTGGCGAAGCACGCGATGGGTCTACAGGTGGTGGCCGCGGCGGACATCCGACCGGAACGCCTCGACAATCTCGAGAAGAGCTTGGGCTACAGCTTCGCGCGCTACACCGGCGCGCAAGACTACCGGCATGTCATCGATGATCACGAGATCGACGCCGTGGGCATCTTTACCCCGCATATTCCGCACTACGAGCACGTGAAATACGCCCTGACGCAGGGTCGGCATGTGCTGATCGAGAAGCCTATGGTCTGTGGCGCGGCCAACGCCATCGAGATCACTCGCATGCTGCAGGCCTCCGGCAAAATCGGCGTCGTGCATTACCAGCGCCACTACGAAGCGAAGTTCGTCAAAGCCCGTGAACTGATCCGCAAGGGCGTCATCGGCGAGGTCAAGACCTTCTATGTCTACATGGCCCAGGACTGGGCCGGGCGGGAATGGCGCGGCGACCCCGCATTCTCCGGCGGTGGCCAGATTAATGATTCGGGCAGCCACTATCTGGACATCCTGCTGTGGATGACGGACCTGCTGCCGCGCAGTGCCGAAGGCTTCATCGACAACTGGCATCAGGGCGACCGGAAACAGATCGAGATCAACGGCATGTTCAACGTCGAACTGTCGAACGGTGCCGCGGGCCGCATCATCATCGTCGGCGATATCCTGGGTGGCTTCCAGGATGACGTGCGGATCCGGGGCAGCGAGGGCGATCTGATGTTCTACGGCAATAAGGTGCTGCTGCGGCCGCAGGGCAAGGACATCGAGGAAGTGCCATGTCCCCTGCCGGACGGCTACCCGGAGAGCCCCTGCGATAACTTCGTCAAACTGGTGCGCGGGCGCTGTCGGCAGAATCGGGTGCCGTTTACCTTCGGCGTCCGCGTGGCCTTACTGACCGAGACGATGCTGCGCAGCGGTCATCAGGGGGGCGCCAAGGTCACCTGCGCCGACATCCTGCAGGAGTCGGGCTTGTCCATGGCGGACGTGGTCTGAGGCGGCGCAGGGGAGAGACGGCGAATCGGCGAATCGGCGAATCGGCGAAGGGGAGAGACGGCGAAGGGGAGAGACGGCGCAGGGGAGAGACGGCGAATCGGGGAAGGGGGAGACGGGGACAGTCCCTTGGGTCCCTTCCGTCCCTCGCGAGCATTCCGCGAGGGACGGGATCAGTGTGCGCTCAGGCCTTCGCTTTGGCGGCCTTGGCGGCCTGGGTCCGGGCCATCTCGGCGACTTCGGCCCCGCGGGTGGCCACGCGGGCGGTGGCCGCTAGGGCTGCCTTGGGAACCTTGGCCGGACGCCGCAGCAGACCGCGGACCTTATCGAGGTCCATCTTAACCACGAAAGCCGCCGGCATGCCCAACCCCACCAGGCGCTTGCGCTGGGCGGCAACGCGCTGGCGCTTGGCCTTACCACGCTTGACGGGGCGAACCAAGTTCTTGTTACGGTAGGTACTGGTAGCCATCGTTATACCCTCGATCGTATTCCGCTTCGCACAGCGTGCCGACAGCGGTGCCGCGGTCTGTCTGCAAAGCGCGTACTATAGAGCCTTGATCAGGTTATGTCCAGCCCTTCGGCCTGGGCGTCGTAATGCCTCGGTAAAGTTCGTAACTATTCAAACAGCGCCCGGGCGAAGAGGGTCGCGTCGAAGGGCTGCAGGTCGTCCATGGCTTCGCCCAGGCCCACGAAGCGCACCGGATAGCCGAGTTCCTGCCGGATGGTGACGACGACCCCGCCCTTACCGGAGCCGTCGAGTTTAGTCAGGATCAGTCCGGTGATGCCGAAGAGCCGACCGAACTCGCGCGCCTGGACCAGGGCGTTGGTGCCGGTCGAGGCGTCGACGGTGAGCCACACTTCGTGGGGCGCGCCGGGCATGGCTTTGTCGATGCTGCGGCCGATCTTGGCGAGTTCGTCCATCAGACCGCGCTGGGTATGCTGGCGGCCGGCGGTGTCGATCAGCAGGAGGTCAATCTGGCGTTGCCGGGCGGCGCAGACCGCGTCATAGGCCACTGCCGCCGCGTCGCCGCCTTGTTTTCCAGCCACCACGGGACAGCCCACGCGCTCGCCCCAGATCTGCAGTTGCTCGATACCGGCGGCGCGGTAGGTATCGCCGGCGGCAAGCAGGACGGACTTGCCGTCTTGGCGAAAGGCATGACCGAGCTTGGCGATGGTGGTGGTCTTGCCGCTGCCGTTGACGCCGACCACGAGGATGACGGTGGGGCCTTCCGGGGGGGTGTGCAGCGGGGCTTGGTCGGCGGGCCGCAGGAGTTCCAGCACGGTCTCGCGGGCGACGCCAAGCACGTCAGCCGTGGTGGCGATAACCCCGCGTTCGTAGCGGCTGCGCACGTCGGCCACCACCCGGAGGCTGATCTCGACTCCCAGGTCCGTGCTCACCAGGGCCGCTTCGAGCTGTTCGTAGGTCCCCTCGTCCCAGCGGCTGGTGCCGGCGAAGATCGCCTGGATGCGGCGCAGCAGGCCGGTCTTCGTACGCTGCAAGCCATGCTGAAAGATGCGGAAGATCGACTTCATCCACTCTCCTTGGCGGGAAGTGCCTAGCGGGACTCAGCGCCGACCTGGGGGAGGCTCGGCTTCACGGCGTGCGCCGGTCGCGCAGCAGACGGTCAAGAACGCCGTTGACGAAACGGCTAGAGTCAACGTGGCCGAACACTTTCGCCAGTTCGACCCCTTCGTCCAGCGCCGTCAGTTCCGGCACCTCGTCGCCGCAGTACAGCTCGTAGGTGGCCAGCCGCAGGATGTTGCGGTCCACCACGCTCATGCGGGCCAGGGTCCAGTTGGTAGCGCTGGAGGAAATCCGCTCGTCGAGCCGAGCGCGTTCGGCAACGACGCCACGGACCAGGCGTTCGGTGAAGTCCCAGGCGCGCTCGAAGGAGGGCTGGTCGAGGGTCTCCTCGAGTTCACGAAGCTGGGGTTTGAGCAGGGCGAGATTGCGGCCGAGGTTGCCCCAGTCATCCTGCACGTCCGCCTGGTAGAGGTACTGCAGAGCGGAGCAGCGGGCGAACTGGCGTTCGCGGCGGTAGCGCTCGATACGGGCCGCATCGTCGGCGCTCGCGGTCGCGGTCTCGGGGTTGTTCATGGCTTCGCCGTCGGCAGCGTCTTCATCAGGTTGGCCATTTCGATGGCGGCGACCGCGGCGCTGGCGCCCCGGTTTCCGGCCTTGGTGCCGGAACGCTCGATGGCCTGCTCGATGCTTTCGGTCGTGACCACGCCGTAGATGACCGGCAGGCCCGTTTGCATGGACACCTGGGCCAGCCCCTTCGATACCTCGGAGTTGATGTACTGGGCGTGAGAGGTGGACCCCTGAATGACCACGCCCAAGGCGATCAGCGCGTTATAGCGACCACTGCCTGCCAGGCGCTTGACCACCAGCGGGATTTCGAAGGAACCGGGCACCCAGGCGACCTCAATGTCGGCGACACTGCCGCCATGCCGACGGATGGCGTCCTTCGCCCCTTCGAGCAGCTTGGACACGAAGAACTCGTTGAAACGGCTGCAGACGATGCCAAAACGCAGCCCGGTGGCCAGCAGCATACCCTCGTACGTGGCGCCTTCTACGGTGCTCATCGATGGCTCCTTTCTGACCGATAACGGCGGCGGGGAGAGGCCTTCAGATCAGGTGTCCCAGCCGCTCCTTCTTGGTGTTCAGATAACGGCTATTGGTTTCGCACGGCGGCACCACAATCGGCACGCGGTCGGTGATCTGCAGGCCGTAGCCCTCGAGACCGACCAGTTTGCGTGGGTTATTGGTGATCAGGCGGATGCTGGCGACGCCCAGGTTCAGCAGAATCTGAGCTCCGAGGCCGTACTCGCGCAGGTCCGGCGCGAAGCCCAGTCGTTCGTTGGCCTCGACCGTGTCCAGTCCGCGCTCCTGGAGGTGGTAGGCATGCAGCTTGTTGCTCAGGCCAATACCGCGGCCCTCCTGGCGCATGTAGACCACGACGCCGCAGTCCTCCTGCATGATCATCGTCATGGCCTGGCGCAACTGCTGGCCGCAGTCGCAGCGCTGTGAATGGAAGACGTCGCCGGTAAGGCACTCACTGTGGACGCGCACCAGGACATTCTCCCGGCCACGCACGACGCCATGCACCAGGGCCAGGTGTTCGCGGCCGTCGGTCTTGGCCACATAGCAGTGCAGGTCGAAAACGCCCTCGGGCGTGGGCAGTTTGACCACCTGGACCTGTTCCACCAGGCTCTCGGTCTGGCGGCGGAAGCGGATGAGGTCGGCGATGGTGCCGATCTTCAGGCCGTGCTGCTGGGCGAAAACCTGCAAGTCCGGCAGGCGCGCCATGGTGCCATCATCCTTCATGATCTCGCAGATGACGCCGTAGGGAGAAAGGCCGGCCAGGCGGGCCAGGTCCGAGGCCGCCTCGGTATGGCCGGCGCGCACCAGCACCCCGCCTTCACGGGCGATGAGCGGGAAAACATGGCCCGGAGTCGCGAAGTCTGCGGCCGTCATGCGCGGATCGGCGATGCGCTGGATGGTCAGGGCTCGGTCATAGGCGCTGATGCCGGTGGTGACGTCGGCGCGGGCGTCGACGCTGACGGTGAACTTGGTGCCGTAGGCATCGCCGCCGTGCCCCATCTCATAGAGCCCGAGCTGCGTAGCGCGGGTGCGGGTCACCGGGACGCAGACCAGACCGCGGCCGAAACGCGCCATGAAGTTGACCGCTTCCGGGGTCACCCTCTCTGCCGCCATCAGCAGGTCACCCTCGTTCTCGCGGCCTTCGTCATCCGTGATGACGATCATCTCGCCTGCGGCGATGGCCCCAATCAAGTCTTCGGCCGTATTCACCATTAGCCTCGTCGCGTTCGGAACCGGCAGGCTGCCGGAAGGTTGCACACGTCATGAGGGGCAGGGGCAGGGAGGATACGGGCGGCACCCCCAGCCGCAAACCGGCCGACAGTGCCCGCCAGACGGCTCTTCTTCCATCCAGACTGTACTGTCGGTCCCGGACTTTCACCGGATCGATCCTGCCATCGCAGGACTCGCGGACTGTCACCGCCGGTCGGGTATCGCACCCTGCCCCGAAGAACCGTCGCCACTCAGCGCCCAACCGCGGTCCCGCGGTCATCGCGCGCCGAGTAGTATAAGGCCTCATCCCCCGCGCCGCCAGAAACGTCAAGGACCTGGGGCGCAAGTCAGTTCCGTGGGGGGGATGACTCAGGTCCTGGGGTTCAGGGTTCAGCCCAGCCCCCGGCTGGGAGGCCGGACATACCGGAATGAGACTTGCCGACGCGGTTCCTGTTCCGATCCGGCCGGTACGTGCCGGATCGCCTGGAGGGCGGCCCTGCGTGGCCGCCGCGGCGCCGACGCAGCGGCGCCCTCCAACGCCCTTCGTCTGCCGCGGCGGACGAGGGGCGGAATGGGAAGCGCCTGGTGTGATACGAGGTTGCTGCAAGTCTCATGCAAGCCCAGCCCCCGGCTTTTCGGCGGCTCTTGGGGAAGGTGTCACTCCGCCAGGATCTGGATCTCGTAGATGGACCACCACATGCGTTCTTCGTCGCCGGTCTGGATGATCTTGACGTAGCGGCCGGCGGTAGGAAGGACGGGGATCACGGTCAGCGCCTTGGCCTCGTCGCCGCCGACGCCGATGGGGCCGCGCCAGGCCTGGCCGTCGGCGGAGATCATGATCCGGAAGCCCCGCGGGTAGTCGCCGGTGGATTGGGCCGCATCGAGGATGAGGCGCCGCAGGGTGCGGGTTTGGCCGAGGTCGACCATGAACCAGTCATTGGGCTTCTGGCCGCGGCCGGTGCCCCAGCGCGTCTTGAGATCGCCATCGATGGCCTTGGCCGCGGCGCCGTTGTCCGGGGAGGCGCTGACCTTCCACCGGGAGCGGTCGAGTTTGAGCTTCGCTTCGTCGAGGTGCTCTGGTCGGCCATTGATCTGCAGTTCGGCGATGGACCAGTACATGCCGCCCTTGCCGGTCTGCTCGAGGCGGAGGTAGCGTCCTGAGGTGGTGGGGAGCTTGAGGGTCATGACTTTGGCGTCGCCCTTGCCTTCGAGGATGGGCTTGCCCCACTGGGCTCGGTCCGGGGAGATAAAGAGGCGATACTGGACCGGGAAATCGTTGCCGGTGTTGCCGGCATCGAGGCGGATCTCGCGGATCTCGGTCTCGTAACCGAGGTCGATCTCGAACCACTCATCGCCCTGCTGGGCGCGGCCGGAGGTCCAGCGCGTCGTGCGGACGCCATCGATGGCGTTGGCCAGGCCCTCGCTGCCGCTGGAGTGAGAGGCCGAGAGCTTCATGGCGGCGCCCTCGAGACCCCGCATGATCTTGACCGCCGACAGGAGCGCTTCGGCCTGGAGGGCTTCTTGATCGAGAAACTCTTTGGCCAGCGCCAGGGCATCGGGATGGATGAGGTCGCCGAGACCGGCGAGCAGCGAACGCTTTTCCGAGTCGCCCTGGGCCAGGCCGAGAGCCTCGCGGTAGAGCCGCAGAGTGTCCTTCACGGGGCGCGGGCTGGGCATGGCAAGCTGGCGGGCGTAACCGCGCAGGGCGAGGACGCGGAGGGCCTCGGTGTCTGCCTGAGTGCTGGCCTGGCGGAGGCGCTCCATGGGGGTGGCATCGGGCCAGTCGGCGAGGGCTTTGATGGCGGCCTTGCGCACGGCGGCATCGGCGTGGCCCAGGGCGGCGTAGAGGGCCTCCAGTCCGCTGGGTCGGCCGAGTTTGCCGAGAATATCGAGGCAGGAAGCACGCGCCGGCAGCGGCAGGTCGCCCGCCAGGCCCGCCAGGACGGCGCGCGGCCCGGCGTCGAGGTCGGCACTGCGGCGCGAGACGCCGACGAGGAGGTTCTCCAGCTTGGACAGCGACCCCGCGTCGCGGGTCTCCGTCAGCAGTTCCACCAGGGCCGCGAGATGCGCGGTGGCCGTAAGTTGAGCGAGGGAGTCGAGGGACTGGCTGACGACCTGGCGTTCGGCGGAGCGGGCCGTGCGCAGCAAGGCCGGCACGGCGCCGACTGCCCGGCGCGCC
>CAILKC010000528.1 GCA_903834675.1 uncultured Victivallales bacterium
AAAACCGACCTGTGCAATCAGGATGGGCCGAGGTATTCAGCCCCCAAGGGGCGTTGTATCTCAGCCCAGGGTCGGCGTCCGTCCCGGCACGGGCTTGGCATCGCGGGCTCCAGGGGGCACGCGCTAGCAGGGGATACCGCGAACCTGCCCGGCACGGGCTGGGCATCGCGGGCTCCAGGGGGGCACGCGCTAGCAGGGGATACCGCGAACCTGCCCGGAACGGGCTTGGCATCGCGGGCTCCAGGGGGGATGCGCGAGCAGGGGATACGCAGTTGCACCTGAGTAGTCACCCTGAGCGGGGGTCTCTTTCTGGAAACAGCCCTGGCTACTACTCACTCTTTCGGGTTGAAGTGTTCAGGTGGGGCTCTTATGTTTCGGCACTAGATTGCCGCACGTGGTCGCGGCGTTTGCAGGGCGCAACGGCAGAGGCATGGCGATGGAGAAGACGGTCATCAACAAGGCGCGGGTGAAGTGTCCGGGCTGCGCGCGCCTGTTTGAGTGCGACGACGAGAACCGTGGCTGCGTCACCAAGTGTCCGAAGTGCGAATGCGATTTTCTCATTCCCGAAGAGGGCACGGATGGGGTGCTGCTGGGCACCGGTGACGACTGTTTCGATATCGTCTGTCCGCACTGCCATACCGAGTTTGTCCTGCCCGACGAATACCGCGGCGAGACGGCCGACTGCGCCGAGTGCCACCGCGTGTTTGTGATCCCGCCTGAGGGTAAAGACGGCCTTCCGGTGGAAGAGCAAGCAGCGGCTCCGGTTCCCGCGGTCAAGGAGCCGCAGGTGCAGGAGATGTCGTCGCCGCGGCGGATGGCGACGGTCTTCCTCTCGCGCAAGGAGGTTCTGGATCAGGCCGAGAAGGCGCAGCGCGAGCGTATGGAGCGGGTGGCGCAGCCGCGCGGCATCCGGCGGGTGGGGGCTACGCCGGGCGCGATTGCGGCCGGTTTCGAAGGCGGACCGGAGGCTAGCGGTCTCGGCGTCATCGACCTGAAGACCTCGCCGGTGTTTGATCCTGTTCCCGCCCGCGGCGTACGGCGCTCGGAACTGCCGGAATGGATGCCGCCCCTGGACTTTGAAAAGCGAGAGAAGATCGTCGAGTTTGAAGCCGGCGCCGAGCCCACCTTTCTAAAGATCAAGGTGATTACGCTGGTGCCCGTCCTGCTCATCCCCGTCGCCGTGGGATTGAGCCAGGACCTCCTGCATCCGGCCGTTGCGGCGGCTGGCGCGTTCGTGCTGGCGCTGGTGTGCTGGGGCCTGTCGGCGGTGAAGCTTCTTCCCGTGTTCGGGCGCAAGGTGATCATTCTGACGAATTTCCGGGTGATCATGGCGGATCCGAGCGAAGTGGTGGACATCGATCTGCTCTGAGGGTTGTGCCGCTGGCCCGCGCGTCGGCGCGCCCCAGCCCGCGGGGGTTCCCTGGGGCTCTTGCAGAACCCCACACCTGTCCCCTGAAGCGGTGCCCGCAGTCGGCAAGACCCCAGATACGGCGGAAGCCCCGGCTGGGCCGGTGCGGACCGTCGGCTTCAGGCAGGTTTCTGCGACGGCCTTGTGGTTCTGCAAATGGCTCCCCTGGTATCGCTCCCTCCGGCGGTTGCATCCGCCGTTCCCGCCTGCCACTTTGTGGCACTCTTTTCGGCCCTGTCGTACCACTCCGTGGCACCTGTCGGCGGCCTTCGTATACCACTCCGTGGCACCCCCTCTGGCAAAGTCGCGATTATTCTCCTTCCGTGCTTGATTTGCCCCTGTAGCGCATATATTTGCAGCACAGTCAGGGGGCGTGTTGGTGGGTGAAAAAACAGGCCGCGCGGGGGGGGTGTGCGGGGTCTGTTCGGGCGCTGGTTGCGGGGTCGAGACGGTTCCAGGTTTTCGCGGCAAGACGGGCGGCTTATGGTGATTGCGAAGCATGACGTGATCGTGGGTGTCCAGGGTGGCGCGGCCCCGATGACTGTGAGCGACCTGGTCCGGGTTCTGGAGGCCGAGGTTGTCTGTTGCGATGAGCATCTGGGTCGGCGCGTTCTGGCGTTTGCCGCCAGCGATCTGCTGAGCGACGTGTTGGCCGTCGAGCAGCATGAGTACGCCTTGCTGACGGGGCTCACCAACGCGCAGATCGTGCGCACGGCCGACATCACCGGCGCTGCCTGCATCGTGATCGTCCGCAACAAGAAGCCCCAGCAAGCGGCGGTGGCGCTGGCCCAGGCGTCCGGGATTCCCATCATCCTGGCGCCTTGTTCCATGTTTGAAGCCTGTGCTCAATTGAGTCGTCTCGCAGAACCGCATCATGGCGCAGTTTCACGAACGTCAGATACGCCTGGTACATGAGCTGATGTACCAGATCAAGGTGCGGGAGGCGATGACGCGCGAGGTCATCACCTTCCCGCCCGCCGTGACGTTTCGCGAAGTGCAGTTGTGTCTGAAGAAGAATCGTTTCTCCGGCACGCCGATCGTGGAGGCTGGGCGCTTGGTCGGCATCGTCAGCATTGACGACATCATCACGGCGTTCGACCATGGGGTGATTGACCAGCCGGTGGCTGGGTTGATGACGCGCCATCCGATCACCGTGCCGCAGAACTACTCGGTGATTGCGGCTTCAAACCTTTTCCACAAGTATGGTTTTGGCCGTCTGCCGGTGGTGAGCCGCCCCGGCAGTGACGAGCTGGTCGGCATCATCACCTTCAGCGATATCCTGTCGCATCTGTTGCTGCAGATCAACAGTATCGCCGAGCGGGTTGAGGAGCACGAGCGCACCATTGAGGCGCACATGGAACGGCGGCGCGACCTGCTGCATTTTGAACTTGCCGCGGACAGCTTTGAGCGGGCCGGGGTGGCTGCCACGCTCACCAAGAAACGGCTGCAGTCGCGCGCCGTACCCCAGGACCTGGTGCGCCGGATTGCAGTGATCTGCTACGAGGCGGAGATGAACGTCATCCTGCATTCGCTGGGTGGCTACATGGATGTGGAGATGCTGCCGGACCGGGTGCGCGTCCGGGTGGTTGACGAGGGCCCCGGGATTCCGGACATTGACAAGGCGATGCTGCCCGGTTACACCACCGCCAACGAGAAGATTCGGGCGCTCGGATTTGGTGCGGGGATGGGATTGCCCAACATCAAGCGTTGCGCTGACCAGTTCAACATCTCCTCTTCCATGGAGACCGGGACAGAGCTGGAGGCGACCGTATTTCTGCCGGCGCCAACGCCGGTCGCGCCGACTCCGGCGGTGTCCGAGACGTCGCCAAAGGAGGCCGCCCATGACGGTTGAGCATCTGGTGTCGGTGTTGGGTCTCGACCCCATCAATCTGGCGGATCCCGCCAGTCGGCAGGTGACGACGGCCTACTGTGGCGACCTGCTCAGCGACGTGATGGCGCACTGTCAGGCGGGGGCGGTGTGGTTCACCGTGCAGGCGCACGTCAATACCGTGGCCGTGGCCGACTTGCGGGATGTCGCCTGCATCGTGCTGGTCAACGGCGTCTCGCCGGATCCTCAGACTACGGCGCGAGCCAAGGCCCAAGGCGTCAATTTCTGTGGCAGTGAACGAAGCAGCGCGGCGCTATGCATGCAGTTGGCGGGGAAGCTTCCGGAGGAGCGCGCTGGATGACCCGTTTCGACCTGCACATTCACAGCGGGCTTTCGGCTTGTGCTGAGAACACTCTGTCGCCGGGGCGGATCGTCGAGCGTGCCTCGCAGGCGGGCATTTCGTTGCTGGCGCTCACGGATCACAACGCCAGCGCCAATGTGGCTCCGACGATGGAGGCGGGGCAGCGTCGCGGGGTCGGGGTGATTCCCGGGGTCGAGGTGATGACCCGCGAGGAGGTCCACGTCCTGGTTTTCTTTGACGATCTTGCGGCGCTGGCGGACTGGCAGACGCTGGTGGATGCGGCCTTGCCGGAAGCGCCGAACCGTCCCGAGTTTTTTGGCGACCAGATTGTCTATGATGCGGCCGACGACATTATTGGTATCGATGAGCGTCTGCGCCAGGTCGGTATCGGCATGGGCATTGATGCCATCACGGCGGAAGTCCATGCCCGCGGCGGGGTGGTGATTCCGGCCCACGTGTTTCGGCGCCGTCACAGCCTGACCAGCCAACTCGGTTTCATCGATCCGGAGGCGGCCTACGATGCGCTGGAAGTGACGACGGCGGAGTGGCGACGCGAGGGCTACCAGCCTGGTCAGCGCCTGTGCGGTTTCCCGGTGGTCACGGGTTCGGACACCCATTTTCTCGAAGACGTGGGCCGTTCCTGGTTGGAGATTGGGGTGGCCGCGAGCACGGCCGGCGCGGTGATGGACGCGATGCGGAGGGGTGCAGGGTGAAGGATCTGTCGCTTCACCTCATGGATGTGCTGGAGAACTCCGCCAAGGCGGGGGCGGCGCGCGTGCAGGTGTCGCTGTGGTGGGAGGCGGAGGTTTTCAGGCTGGAGGTGGCCGACAACGGCCCCGGACTCCCGGCTGCGGTAGCCGCGGACCCGACGGACCCCTACCGGACCACCCGTACCGAACGTCCGGTGGGCCTGGGACTGGCTCTGTTGCGGGCGACCGCGGAGCAGACTGGGGGCTGGCTACGGGTACACAGCGAGCCCGGCAAGGGTGTGCGCCTCCAGGCGGCGTTCCCGATGCGGCACCTCGACGCCAAGCCGCTGGGCGATCTGACGGGGGCCTTGTTGACCTCGGCGCTGGGCTGGCCGACCGACCTGGTGCTGGACGTAGGCCAGCCGCCGGAGCGGATACTGGATCTTGCCGAGGTGCGCCGCGAGCTCGGTGGGGTGCCGCTGTCGCATCCCGACATCGTCGGTTTTCTGAGCGCCACCATCGCGGCGGGGCTGGCGCCCTTGGAGCGCCAGGCCGAGGCGGTATTTGGGGCTCTTGGCGGCGCCTTGGCGACCGTCTCTGGGGCGGAGCCGACCCGCGCGCGGCGGCCCCCGTCGTCTGCGGCCAGGCAGGCCGCGAAGTGCAGGTCGAACCAGGCTGGGACAAGGACGTCAGTCCGGACGCGGGTTTCAGCCGAAAAAGGGAGTCGCCGACGTGAAAAGCCTTGACGAACTCAGGAAGGTCCGAGATCAGGTCCGTAAGGAACTGGAACTCCGCAGCGGCGCGCATCGAGCCAAGGTGGTGGTGTGCATGGGTACCTGCGGCATTGCGGCCGGCGCCCGCGACACCATGAAGGCTCTGCTTGGCGCCCT
>CAILKC010000529.1 GCA_903834675.1 uncultured Victivallales bacterium
CCTTGGCCTCTTCGAACACGCTGGCGGCTAAGTTGATGGCCTGCACAAAGTTATCAAAGTTGGTAGTCTGGCTGCCGACGTGGAAGCTCAGGCCCTCGACCACCAGGCCCGCCTGGTGCGCCGCGAGGATCAGATCCACCGCCTCCCCGGGTGCCGCGCCGCACTTGGAGGAGAGTTCGACCATGGCGCCGGTGTTGGGGACTTTGAGGCGCAGGGCGAGCCCGGTGTGCGGCGCGTACTTCTTGATCTTCTGGACCTCTTCCTCGTTATCGTAGGTCACCAGTGCCCGGTACTGATCGAGTTCCCGCAGGGTATCGTTGGCTTTGATGGGATTGGCGTAGATGATCTTGTCCCAGATCCAGTCCTGCCGCTGTTTGGCCGGCATGTCCTTGATGAATTCGTAGACGATCATGAACTCCGGCATCGACGCCACGTCAAAGCTGCCCCCCGCCTCGAAAAGGGTCTTGACGATAGCCGGATCGGGGTTGGCCTTGACCGCATAATACGCCTGGACGCGCGGCAGGTAACGCTTGAAGGTGGCGTAGTTCCGCCGCAACACCTCGTGGTCCACCACGACCAGCGGCGTGCCGTGTTCTTTCGCCAGTTGCCGCAACGTCCTCAAAGTGCCCATCTGTGCCTCCTTTGGCTAACCATGAGTAATGTGTGCTCAGCGGCGCGAGATGCAATGGCAGCGTCAGTGCGGGTCAGGGCGGTTTGTCTTTCGACCTGTGCAATAAGGGAGTCCGTCTGGAGCGCTGCAGGCGCGCTGCCATACCAGCCCAGGGCAACGCCCTGGGAATAGGACGGTTATGGGTTTGAGCCCTGTAGGGGCGAGCTATCTGCCAACCCTCCGCACCGAGGCCGCATGGTCCGCCCCTTCAGGGCTCAATCCGCGCTGTGGATGGGTACCCAGGGCGTTGCCCTGGGCGCCCGGAACGCCCCTTTGGGGCTGAATACCTCGGCCAAAGAGTCGAGTGTAGTAGAATCGAATGGCCCTGCCAGGCTGCCAACTTTGAGACAGCCCTTCAGTGCGGGTGTTCATGCCGCAGGATGTGCGGGCGCTCCAGGCCGTGCGCCAGCATCAGGGCCTCGTCGTTCAGCAGCGTCAGGGTGGGGCCATCCGCGACGATCCGGCCGGCGTCAAGCACCAGGACCCGCGGACACAGTTCGACCACCAGTTCCAGGTCGTGTGTAGCGATGATCCGGGTGTGCGCGAAACCGTGCAGGAGCCCGAGCAACCGGCGCCGCGCCCGCGGATCGAGGTTGGAGGTGGGTTCATCCATGACCAGTACATCCGGGGACATCGCCAGCACCGTGGCGATCGCCACGGCGCGTTTCTCGCCGGCGGACAGCTTGTGCGGCGGGCGGTCGCGCACGTGCGCCATGCCCACCCGCTCGAGCGCGGCGGCGACACAACGCTCGACCTCGGCTGCGGGCAGGCCCAGATTCAGGGGCCCGAAGGCGACGTCCTCGAAGACGGTCGGCATGAACAACTGGTCGTCGGGGTCCTGGAAAACCAGCCCGACCGCCCGGCGCGCCGCCGCCACGGTTTGCGGCGTCAAGGGCGCCTCGCCAATTCGCACTTCGCCGCGCGTGGGGGTCAGGTACCCATTGAGATGCAGCAGCAGGGTGGACTTACCAGCGCCGTTGCAGCCGATGATGCCGACCGCTTCGCCGTGGGTGATGCGGAAGGAGACCCCTTGCAGGGCCGCGGCGCCGCCCGGGTAGGCATACCAGAGATCACGGGCCTCAATCACGTGATGGCTCATGCCCCGTCTCCCGTCACGAAGGCTCCCAGCCATCGCGAGATGTTCCAGTAGCGCGCGGCGACGAAGAAGGCGGTCCAGCCCGCCAGGAAAGCGAGATCGGTCGGCCGTATCCGGGTCGGCCGCAAGACCTGGATATGGCCCTCGAAACCGCGTGAAACCATGGCCTGGTAGACGCGCTGGGCCCGGTCCATGGAGCGCAGCAGCAGGTGCCCAACCAGCGCGGCGTAGCTCCGCAGCGGCAACGCCCGCCGGCCCAGGGAGCGCATCTCGGCGGCGCGCCGCATGCGCAGACCTTCTTCGGCGATCACGAACAGGTACCGGTAGAGCAACTGCACCTGCAGCGCGAACACCCGCGGCAACCCGAGCTGCTCCAGGCCGGCGCAGAGCCGGTGGATGCCGGTGCAGGCCACCAGCGTCAGCGCCGCACTCACGGTCAGAACAAAACGTACCGCGATCGAGGCAAACGACAGCCAACCGCCGGAGATGCCCTGCGCGCCGAGGGTGAACACAACCCGCCGATCCAGCCAGGGATTGAGGATGCCCACCGCGAGCGCAAAGGGCGCTGCCAGCAGCAGCTTGCGCAGAATGCAGCCTGGCGGAATGCGCCCCAGCGCCATCAGGGCAGCCGGGTAGAGGAAGAACGGCATCAGCGCCGAGACCTCATAGCGATGAAAGGACATCACCGCCACGATAAAGGCCGCCGTGGTCAGCGCTTTCACCCGGGCGTCGAGACGATGCACGGGCGAGTCCAGACGCCCGAGCTCGTCCAGCTGCCCGACCTCGAGGTAAAGCGCGAAGTTCAAGAGTATCTCAGGTCGATTCTGTCGCCGCGCTCCCGCCTCGGGCGGAGCGCCGTGTGAGCACCAGGCCGATCAACCCGGCGAGGAGAAGGGTCAGGAGTCCGCCGACCAAGCCGGCCACCGACGTACCCGCACTCACGGCCGGCCACGGAGCCGGCTCTCGGGCGACCGCCACGGGCGCGGGAGACGCGGTCCGGAAGCCGTAGTCAGGCAAGACCGCGGTTCTTTCCTGTATCCGGGCCAAGGTTGCCGGCACGCCGGCGCCAGGGCCTGCCCGGACGTCGTCACCCCTGGCCTTGCCCACCGCCCACTCCAAGCCGTCCGGGCGCGTCGAAGCGAACCAGCACACGGCGCCGCCCAGCCCTGCCGCGGCCAGCAGCAGCCTGATGGCACTGCGGCGCCAAGCAGAGGCGCCGGCACGGGTTGACGAGGCGCTCTCGGCCAGCACCGTTGGCCGCGCCTGCTGCACGAACGACACGACGGCCGCCGTGGCCAGGCCCTCCACCACGCCGATCCCCAGATGAATCGGCTGCATCAGCAGCACGAACGTCCGGAAGGGCAGGTCGGAAATCCCTGACAGCGTCGTCTCCAACACCACACCCAAGGCGCCCAGCTGCAAGCCGACCACCGCCGCCAGCATGGCCCCGATCCAGAACCGGGCGCCCCTCGACGCGGCCCCCACGATCGGCGTGTAGAAGAACGGATAGGCAACGAAGGCAGGAAAGAACCCCAGGTTGATGATGTTACAGCCCAGCGCCAGCAGTCCGCCATCCGCAAAGAACAGGGCCTGCACCGTCAACACCGACGCGAGCACCACGAACGCCGCCGCCGGCCCCAGCAGAATCGCCAGGATCAGGCCACCACCCAGATGCCCACTCGAGCCCGTGCCCGGAATCGAGAAGTTGATCATCTGCGCCGCGAAGATGAAGGCGCCCAGCACGCCCATCATGGGAACC
>CAILKC010000530.1 GCA_903834675.1 uncultured Victivallales bacterium
CCGCCGTCATGAGCCGCCGCTGGCACGTCACCATTCTCTTCCAGGCCAGGATCGTCGCGAGTCCAGCGCCCCCTCGGTCACGGCCCCTCACGCCCGCGTACGGCACGGGACCCCTCCAACCGGCTCTCCAGGCCCCCTCCCTGGCCCCACGCCGCCCCTCCGGCCGCTCGCCAAACCCTTGCCTTTACCACGTCCTGACTCTACTGTAGGTCCGGTTGGGGCCGGGACCTCGGGCGCAATCCCCAAGCCCCGCGAAGGGCTTAGTTCAACACAGATTGCGCGGCGGCGCTACACCGCGCAATCTCTGACTCGTTACCGCGCAATCTCTGACTCGTTACCGCGCAATCTCTGACTCGTTACACCGCGCAATCTCTGACTCGTTACCGCGCAATCTCTGACTCGTTAGTCGCCAGAAGGAATGGGGAACTGTGATGCGAAAACTACTCGGTGTCCTGATCGGGTTGCTGTTCTGCGGATGCGCTGTGCATGACGGCAGCAAACCGCATTCGGTGCGGCTGCGGTTCGTGCCGGAAGCCGCTCCCCAGAGTCCGCTGGAGTCAAGCGATAGCGCGGTGTGGTCTGCGCTCCGTCCGGGGCCTAATCCACAGTCTGGGGAGCTATTCCTCCAGGCTTGGGCCGGGATCGGGCACAAGTTTCCAGTTCAGGAGGAAGGCGGGCCAACGCTTTTCGAGGTCACGCTCAAGCAGGGGAACGACGACCGCCTCGTGGCGGAGGTCCGTTCGAAGCAGGGCACCCAGACCGTCGAACTCAAGAGGGATAAGTCGGTCCCCGTAACGATCGCCGGGATCACGTACAGACTCCTGTACCCGACATGCGACGTCAGCTCAACGCAGGGCAAGTCCGCCACGAACAAGGCCATGCTCATCGTGACCACGCCGCGTCGATGAGGGCAGGAGATGACCGGAGAGCCTAACACCCGACTCCAGCGGCGGGAGTACCGCGCTGAGCCAGACGTTCGCCAACGGCAAACACGGCAACGGCACTTGACTAAGTGCATACAGACGTACATACTACCCTATGTCATTTGAATGGGACAAGGCGAAAGACGAACTGAATGCCAGCAAGCATGGCATTCGTTTCGCGGACACCTTTGCCGTGTTCGAGGATCCCAGCGCCTTGACCGTGGACGACAACGAGCAGAGCGAGGAACGCCTTGTGACTATTGGCATGGACTGCTTTGGCCGTGTCTTGGTGGTGGTCTACACGTGGCGTGACGACAACATCCGCATCATCTCAGTTCGCCGGGCGAACCGGCACGAGGTAGGACAGTATGAAAGCGAACTATGATTTCACCAGAGGACGTCGGGGTGCGGTGCTCCCGGCGGGCGCAGGGAAGGAACGCATCACGATTCGCCTTGACCGTGAGGTTCTGGCGTGGTTCCGAAGTCAGGTGGAACAGGCTGGTGGCGGGAACTACCAGACTCTGATCAACCGGGCACTCCAGGAGTACATGAGTCGCCAGGAAGAACCGCTGGAACATGTGTTGCGACGGGTCGTGCGGGAGGAACTACACGCGGTTCACTGAGCGCGATACACAAGGCGAACCATCGGCTGCTGCGGACGGCAGTGCCGACCGCAGAGCCGTGTCGTTGGGCAATCTCGAGAAGGCATCTAGAATGAAATCCTCTGTTTACATTGAGACCACGATCCCGAGCTACCTCACCGCTTGGAGAAGCCCTGAGTTGGTTATGGCGGCAAATCAGGAGGCGACAAGAAGTTGGTGGGATAGTGCGCGGCCGCGCTACGAGCTTTTCATTTCAGACATTGTGGTTCAGGAATCTGGCGGGGGAGATCCCGATGCGGCGAAGCGGCGTCTTGCCGTCATTGAGGGTATCCCAGAACTTGACATGTCTGGAGCCGTTGAGCAGTTGGCTGGTCGGCTCCTTGCCGATGCCGCAATACCGGAAAATGCGAAGACCGATGCCCTTCATATCGCGGTCGCCGCCGTCCACGGCATCGACTACCTGTTGACCTGGAACTGTAAACACATCGCAAACGCTGCTGTCAGGCCGAAGATAGAAGCGGTTTGTCGGGCGTGCGGATATGAGCCACCTATCATTTGTACACCGTTGGAATTGATGGAGGAATAGACTATGTGGCAAGACCCCATTGTTGAGGAAGTGCGTCGTGTCAGGGAGGAGCATGCGAAGAAGTTCAATAATGATCTTCATGCCATATGCGAGGATTTTCGCAAGCGGCAACGGTCTTCCGGCCATAGAATTGTCTCCCGCCAACCGCGGATACCGATAGATCGCGCCACCCAACAAGGTGCTTCAGCCGCCGTTCCTGCGTCGCGCGGCTAAGCTTTGTCGTTATGCTGATGGAGGGATGAAGCCATGCCGATTATCTGCCGATTTTTCGGGATCGTGATCTACATGTACTGGCGTGACCACATGCCGGCACATTTCCATGCCAAGTACCAAGATCAGGAGATCACCGTTGACGTGGCAACCGGCGAGATCAAGGGGCAAATGGGCAGGAAGGCGACTGCGCTCATTCAAGAGTGGTGTGAACTCCATCTGACGGCGTTGCTGGAAGACTGAGAACTTGCCCGCCAGAAGAAGGAACTGCACCGAATCGAACCGTTGGAGTAGCACCATGTTTCTACATGTCAAAGAGGCGAAGTACCTGCACGACTATGTGATCTGGCTCCGTTTCAACGACGGAGCTGAGGGCGAGATTGACCTCCGGAATGAACTTGACGGTGAGGTGTTCGCGCCACTCAAGGACAAGCGGACGTTCCGCAGGTTCCGGGTGGACCCGGAACTGGAGACCGTCGTTTGGGAGAACGGCGCCGACCTTGCGCCCGAATTCCTGTACGAAAACATGAAGGTGCTGGCATAACAAGCCCGGTGCAGCGGACGTCGCTACGCTCGTCGCAGACCGGCACGTTCTGCCAAACCACCAGAATGGGAACTTGACGCCCTGGCATGATGTCAATACGTTGTCGTTATGAAAGAGCTACGCTTCGAATGGGACCCGGGCAAAGCTGAGGCGAACCTCGGCAAGCATGGCGTCTCCTTCGATGAAGCGGCGAGCGTCTTTCTCGACGAACGGGCGGTTGA
>CAILKC010000531.1 GCA_903834675.1 uncultured Victivallales bacterium
CGGGAGAACCGGGTCGAGACCTACACCCTCGACCGCGTCGCGGTAGACAAGGCCCTGCGCCAGTTCATCCGCAAACAGAAGTGAGCCGCGCGGCCCGAGGCACCCGATGTGCCCCCCAAGCCCCGGCGCCTCGAACGCCGCCCCAGCCAAGTCCTACGCTGCTTGGCAAGCATTTCCTGCCATAAAAGTATCGTCTAAGCCTACATATAACGTCTATTTATTACATTAATATAATCATCCAGAATGACTTATGCGCGAACGGCACCTTATGCCTACCTCAAGCCGGGCCTTGTCCGCGACAGCCGGGGCAAGGATGGCGACCTCGACCGCGGTCTTGTCCTGATGGCCGTCGGGATGATCCGCCGGGGAGACGAAGTGTACCAGTACTATGTGGGGACGCCTCGCACCCATGTCGGTGACGCGGCAGCCAAAGCCAGGGGTATCTACCATGGCGACACCCTCTTTCGCGCCGTGCAGCGGTTGGATGGGTTCGTGTCGGCCGACGCCGGCCCCGAGGGCGGCGAGATCCTGACGCCCCCAGTCATCTTCTCCGGCAACCGTCTGGCGTTGAACGCCGACTGTGGAGGCCTGGGCGAGATCTGGGTGGAGCTGCAGGATGCCGACGGCGCCCCGCTGCCGGGATACACGCTGGCAGAAGCCGTCTCGGTCGACCGCAATGGCACCGCCCAGGAAGTCTGGTGGAAGCGGGGCCCGAACGTATCCGCCCTGGTCGGCCGGCCCGTGCGCCTGCGCTTCGTCATGCGCTCGGCCAGGCTGTATGCGCTCCAGTTTGGGGAGACGGAGTAGCGTGACGGTGCGGGACTGCCGATGGAGCAAGACGATGACCAACAAAGAACGCATCCACGCCGCTCTGGAAGGCAAGCCGGTCGACCGCTGCCCGGTCACCTCGCTGTACAACTTCCTCTACCAGCTCGACCATTTCAGCGAACTCACCGGCCTGCCCGCCTGGCGCCGGCACCAGTGGCTGGCGGCATCGCCCGACGAGCACGTTGCGGTCTTCGCACAGATGCAGGAGAAGGCGCCATTCGAGCTCCTGCAGCCGCACGGTGCATCACCCCGTACCTGGCGGGCGCGGCAGGAGTTCGTCGAGAAGGACGGCCACGCCTGCCGGCATGACCGCAAGACCGATGAGTGGCTACAACTGGACATCCGGACCGGCAGCGGCCACGCCACAGATTACCACGCCAATGAGACCCGGTACGTATTCAGCCGCGCCGACGTCGAGGCCCGCGTCACCGTCACTCCCGCCGCGGAGCAGCTCGCCGTCGGAGCGAACGACTACCTCGACGCTGTCGTGCGGCGTTTCGGCCGGGACGAGTTCATCGTCTCAGGCGGGGTGATCGGCACGATCTACTCCTGCAGCAGCCACGTCGGTCTGACCAACGTGTTCCCCATGCTGGTCGAGGAGCCGGAACTGGTCGAGTGCCTCTGCGAGAGGATCCTGGCGCAGAACCTCGAGATCATCCGCCGCTACGCCGTTGCGGGGGGCGACGCCATCTACATCGACGATGCCTGCGCCACCCGCGACATGATCTCGCCAGCCATGTACGAGCGCTTCAGCCTGCCCTACATGAAGGCGATGGTCGACGAGATCCATCGCCTGAAACACAAGGCGATCCTGATCTACTTCGGCGGCATCATGGACCGGCTCGAGCTGATCGCGTCCACCGGCGCCGACGGCCTGCTCCCCGAGGCGAGCATGAAGGGCTTCGTCAACGACACCGCCGAGATCACCCGCCGCATCGGCGACCGCATGACCCTCTTCAGCAACATCGACCCCGTGGCGGTGCTGCAGGACGGCACGGACGCCGCCCTCGACGCCGAGATCCGCCGCCAGGTCGCGGCCGGCCGCGCCGCCCGCGGTTTCATCCTCAGCACCGCCAGCCCCATCACCCCCGCGACGCCCCTAGCACGGGTGCGGCGCTTCCTGGAGTTGGGGCGGGCGGCCGCCGTCAGCAGGCACTCATGACAACGTGACCGGGTACGGGTACGCGCAAATGACGAATAGGGAGAGACGCAAGAATGAAAACCAGCATCCCGCGTTCGACTCTGGAGAAGCTGCGCGAATTCGACACCGCGCACCTGGCCGGCGCCATCCAGTCGGTGACGCCGACGCTGGGGCCGACCGTGGGCGTGGCGCTGACCTGCACCCTGGACTCCAGC
The DNA here is from genome assembly GCA_903834675.1 of uncultured Victivallales bacterium. The sequence goes on from CAILKC010000531.1 coordinate 2,185, forward strand.
ACACCCGGCAACCGCGCCGACACCAAGGCGTACTGGCGGCAGTTGGAGGAAATGACGGCGGCCGGGATCCCCATCGTCTGGGTGGTCCAGACGGTGGGCGCGCGCCCCGACCACGAGTGCGTGATCGGCGATGGCATGGCCAAGACCCTTCACGCCGCCGGTTGTGTCGGCTTGGTGACCAACGGCCGGGTGCGCGACGTGAACGGACTGCTGTCCACGCCGTTCGCGGCCTATTGCCAGGGCACCATCGCCCACCATTGCGCCCTGCGTTTCCAGGACCCCGGCGAGCCGGTTGAGATGGGGGGTGTCACCATCCGCCCCGGCGACGTCATTCATGCGAACGCGGAAGGGATCATCAAGATCCCGCCAACCTGTCTCGACCGTCTGCCCGAGGCCGCGGTGCGCATGCGCGCCTTCGAGCACGACATGCACCGGATGCTCCGCCGCACCGATCTGCCGCCGGCCGAGAAACGGCGGCGGGTCGGCGCGATGGTTGCGCAATACGGACTCCAAGACTGCGTGGCCGGGCCAGGGTCTGGCCCAGTTGCCAAGCAGGCGAAATGGGTATCTACCCAAACAGGAGCAGATGTTGATGAAAACCGACAAGAGTTATGTTGATAGGATCGATCACGGTCCGAACAATCCCCGCAACGGCGAAGGCTCGTTCATCACGCTGAAGGACGGCAGGATTGCAATCGAGGCTCTTGCAGAACCCTCGGCTCACCAGCCTCTCGCCTGGAGCCGGCGGTCCGCACCGGCACTGCCGGGGCTTCCGCCGTACATGGGGGTCTTGCAGACGGCGGGCACCGCGAACCCGCCCGGAACGGGCGCTGGCATCGCGGGCTCCAGGGCCAGACGCGGGGTTCTGCAAGAACCTCAATCTTCTATCTTCGCAAGAACGGCCTGGATGACTGTCAGCTGTTCATGCGTACATCATCGGACGAAACCAGGACCTGGAGCGAGCCAATCCTCGTTACCCAGGCGCCTGGATACTTTGCTCCCATCAATGACCGGGTGATCCAGCTCAAAAACGGGCGCCTGGTGGCGCCGGTGACCTTTAACCGCAATCGGCAGAAGCCCCAAGGTATTTGGGATTGGTGAAGTCTTTTCTCCTGGTGCCGTTCCCACAGAAGATATTACGGCTGAATAACTTGCTAGACGGTCATGGTGCTGTATATGGTCTTAACCGCGTTTTCCGGTACACGAATACAAACCTAACTTGATCAGCGACGCCATGCCAGCCCTCCGTCTTGCCGTTCCGCCGTCGGCAACGGCTTCATGCGGCGCCGCCAGATCGCACACAGTACCGCGATGGCATCCGGGGGACGGAAGGCAGATCTTCTTCCGTGGATGCTATTCATGGTAAGTAAAAAGCGTTATAAGACACTAACTATCCGTATAGTAATGCATTAAGTATCTATAAAGCAGTATGTTCTGTGGGAACGGCACTGGACAACGGCACTGGACAAATGTTCTGTGGGAACGGCACTGGACAACAACGATGTTCTGTGGGAACGGCACTGGACAACGGCACTGGACAACTATCATGGCATTCACCGGCTATCTGCTGCCGTGGACGCAACTGAGCTACTGGGGCGCCAAAGTGGGAACCGAGATACCCGGCGCGGTCCCCGTCATCGGCGAGGAAATCGTCAAGTTGGTGCGCCGCGGCAGAACCATCAGCGGCGATACGCTAGGCTTCTTCTTCGCCCTGCACATCTGGGTCCTGCCGGCCGCAGTGTCGGGTCTTATGGGCTTGCATTTTGCCATGATTCGGCAGACCGGGATTTCCCGACCGCTGTAGGAGACTCGTGATGGCGGTAAAATACAGCGAGCAATATCGGCCCGACCAGCTTGAGCCATTCTGGCCCAACGAGATCATCAAGATGGTGGTGGCGGTGCTCTGCATCCTGGCGCTGCTGGTGTTCCTCGGGATTCTGCCGGGGCTGCTGGATGCCATGGGGTGTCACGGGGTGCTGCACCACGAGGAACCCGCCAACCCCCGGGGGGCCACGCCCACGGGCATTAAGCCGGAATGGTATTTCCTGGCCGTATATCAGTACCTGCGGCTGATGCCGACGCAGTTCCTCGGGATCAGCGGCAAGACGCTCGGCGTCTTGAGTCAGGGGGTCGTGGTGCTGGTCGTGGCCCTGCTTACCTTCTGGTACCGCAAGCGCGCCGCCGAGCGGCCCGGCTGGTGCTACCGCCTGGGCGTAAAGGCGGCGGTCTTCGCCTTCTTGGGCCTGACGATATGGGGCGGGTGGAAAGAGAACCTGGTAGACGGCAAGGAACGCCTGGTGCCGCTTTCCCAGTACATGTCCGAACACCCTTTGAGGTTCGCCTTCATGGTCTTGGCCCTGCTGGCGTTCTACGGGTTGATCTGGCGCGAACGCCAGATCCTCCGCCAGGTACTCGACGACCCGGCTACGCCCGATCACGCGAAGCCAGAGGATCGGTCATGAGGTTCCTGCTCTGCAGCCTGTCGCTCGTGGTCCTGAACGTGGCTCGCGCCGTCGGCGCGGCGCCGGCCAGCAGCGACCCGTTCGCCGGCAACGCCTGCATCGAGTGCCACCGCGATCTTCCCGGCCGCTCAAGTGAGATCACGGAGATCGAGTGGAAGCAAAGCGTGCATTTCGCTGGCAAGGTCGGCTGCGAAGGTTGCCACGGCGGCAATGCCGCACTCCGCCGTGACATGTTTGGGTCGGACCAGGAGTTCAAACGGGCGGCGCACCGTGAGCGTGGTTCCGAGTTCCTGCTCCCGTCCCGCGACCCGGAATTCGTGAGTGCGGTCCGCGGCCGCAGCGTCTCCTACTTCTGCGGCAAGTGCCACGCCCACACCAAGGAGCAGCATTTGGGTAGCCCTCACGGTGATTTCGGCAATCCCACCTGCCTGTACTGCCACGGCCGGGGCTCGCATCTGATCCCCCCCGCAACGGTCGACATCATCGATACGCAGGGTCGCGACCAAAACGGCCGCTGCAGTCCTTGCCACCGTGCCGCGACGATGAAGTCGGTCGAGCGGATCAAGCAGATGCTCACCGAATCGGAGGCGCGCATCAAGACCTCCGCGGAGCAGTCCACGCAGCTCGAGGCGAGTGGATACCACAACATCGAACTGGAGCGGCGCCACCACCATGCCGCCGAGGCCCGTTCGCAGTTGCGCCAGGTCTTCCACAGCTTCAACGTGCGCGACGTCACCAAGATCGCCGCGGATATCCAGGCGGTGGCAGAACGCACCGAGGCCTCGAGCCAGCTCATCCAGCACCTGCGCCACATTCAACGCCAGCAGACGGTCATCGGCGCGCTGGTCATCACGGTTCTGCTGAGTCTGGCAGCCCTCCTGTTGTACTACAAGCGTACCTACCTCGACCCTGGCCACGGCGCGGCCACCGCCAGCCCGCCTGCGGCAGGCACAGATTCCTAGCCCTAGCCCTGGGCCCGGCCTTCAACGTGCTATACCCCCGAGTTCACGGCAATGAGGCCTGGCCTTCCCCGCCGCGCCCCGGGCACTCGCGCATCCTTGCGCAAGCCCCGCGAGTTTCTCGGCAGCCACGCCCGGATACAACCGTCGACCAGCGCGGCTCAAAGGCCGGTTTTGCCATGTACCCAATGCCTTCCAACACGCTTGCATGCGCCACGGTACGCGTGGCACGAAAAATGCTAAGTCAACATGGATGCAGCCGAACGGATCAGTGCAGGAGTATCTGGGCGCGGTCGGCGGTCGGCAAGGGCCGGCTGCGGCCGCGTCGGCGCGGCTAACGACCCTTGGCGGCGCGGGCAAACCGGTGACGGTGCGGCTGAGCATGGCGCCGCCGTGGCTCGCCTGGGTCGCTCTCCTAGTTGGGCTTGCGTGCGTGTCAACGCCTAGGCTGGCGGCCGCGCCAGGCGTGCCGGCGAAAGCCGACCCGGATTGCACCCGGGCGGGTTGCCACGACGGCTACGCCCAGAATCGGGTTCAACATGCTCCCGTGGCCGAACGAGCCTGTGACGCCTGCCACCAAGTGCTCGACCCTGAAAAGCACCTTTTCAAGCTCACCGCGGCGCCACCTGAGCTTTGCCTGCGCTGCCATGACGACGCGGCGCAGTGGATCGCGACCGCGACCGCCAAGCGCTCCATGGTAGTGACCGCCTGCACGCTCTGTCACGATCCGCACGCCGCCAGCCGCCCCGGGCTGCTGCGCCGCGAGACCGCGTCGCTCTGTGGGCAGTGCCACTCCCAGGTCCCGGTGTGGCTGGGGCCCGACCGGGTCACGCATGGACCGCTGACCAAGGACTGTACCGCCTGCCACAGCCCACACGGCACCTCGCTGCCGACGAATCTCAAGACCGCCATGCCCGGGCTCTGCCTGGGCTGTCACCAGACGATCCAACAGCAGGTCGGCACCGCCAAAGTCGAACACAAGGCCTGGACCATGGATCACTACTGCGCCAACTGCCACGACCCGCACGCCGCCAAGCTCGAGCACTTGCTGCGGCGCGAGTCACGGTCGCTCTGCCTCCACTGTCACGACCAGGAGGTCAAGTCGGGCAATACGACCATCACCAACCTCGGCGCCCTCCTGGCGCGCACCACCGAGCACCATGGCCCCATCCGCGACGGCAACTGCATGGCCTGCCACAGCGAAGTGCATGGCGGCAGCAGCCGAAGGCGCCTGAAGGACGATTTCCCGAGCGACTTCTACGTCTCCTTCAAGACCGACCGCTACGCCCTCTGTTTCCTCTGCCATGAAGAGCATCTGGTGGATGAGGCCCGAGGGGCCGCGTTCACGGATTTCCGCAACGGTGACCGGAATCTTCACTTCACCCACGTCAACCGCCAGACGAAGGGGCGCAGTTGCCGGGCCTGTCACGACGTGCATGCCAGCAATCAGCCGACGCACCTGGCGGAGTCGGTTGCCTTCGGGGCCGGCGGTTGGCAGATGCCTCTGCGCTTCGAACCGACCGCAAGCGGCGGTTCCTGTCAGCCTGGATGCCATAAGTCACAGAGCTATGACCGGGTCACGCCCAAACCTGTACCGGGCGGCGGCGCGGCACCGGACGGGATAGCGCCGACCACGCCGCCGTAGTATGGTGACGGGATAAGCACCCTGGGTAGCCCCAAACGCCGCGCCGGTCTCCCGCCGCGGTCAGGCGCCAGGGTGGCAGGGGGTCATGGGGTTGCCTTATCGCGCCAGTCACCAGGACCGGAAATATGATGATCACAGACAGAGCTCAGGATAGCACCTATTCCGGCCGCATGCAGACCGACGTCAGTCGGCGTGGTCCGCCGGGATTCGGGCACTCCGCCGGGCCGCAGCCGCGCCCCTTGCGGCGCTCGGTCCGCCGTATCGCCCCCGGCCTTCTGGCGATCCTCTTGGGGCTGGCCACTGCGCCGTCGGCCTTGGCGCTTCGTGGCCACAAAGAGGGCACCGCCATCCCCGCCTTTGGGGTTGAGACCCTGGCGGGCCACAAAGTGACCCAGGATACCTACAAGGGGAAGGTTCTTCTCCTGTTGTTTGTTCGACCGCAGCAAGACTACTCGCTCACGGCCTTGTTGGCCGCCGATGAACTGCTGAAGAAGAACGTCGGCGGCAACCTCGCGGTCCTGGCCGTAGCGACCCGCGACGACGCCGAGGGTTCACTCGCCGCCCTGGCAGCACAAAAGGGACTGACCGTGGACATCGCGCTGGACCCAACCCGGCGGATGTACACCGATTTCGGCGTGATCGTCTCACCCACGGCGTTGTTCGCTGACCCAACCGGAACACTCCGTTTCGTGGTCGCGCATCTGCCTCAGGGCTATTCCCGTCGGCTCCAGGCGCACGCGGACCTACTCCTGGAGAAGATCAGCGAGTCCGAACACCGCGACCGCCTCGCCATGGCCGCCAACACTCCAACCCCAGACGAGCAGACCTTTGACGAGCGCCTGGCTCTGGCGCGCTTGTTGACCCAGGCCGGCGACGCGGCGCAGGCCCTGACCGTACTCGCTGAACTCAAAGAGAAGAAGCCTGACTCGGTCGCCGTGGCCGCCGTGCTCGGCACTCTCCTCCTGAGGCAGGGCAAGGTGGATGAAGCCGCGGCGGAACTCGGGCGTCTGCCAAGCCGCGATCCCGTGCCCACCGAGATGACCCTGGCGCAGGCCCTGCTGGCGGTGCAGCGCGGCGCTGCGGACGAGGCCCAGAAGCGCCTGGACGAGGGGGGCGTGGCCTCCGAAGAGAGAAGCCGAGTCCTGTTCGCGCTTGGGCAGCTTTATGAACGCCAAAAAAGCGAGGCTAAGGCCATGGCGTGCTACCGCCAGGCCCTCGAGGGGATCTTTCCCGCAGCGGCGGTCGGCACCCGGCCCTGAGGTCGGGAAAAGACCGCTGCCATTGCCACATCGGCGAGACCCGTACAGAGCGGGTATGCCGTCGGCCCCGCGACTCGTTCGCGGTTTGTGCGGTTGGCGTGTCGTTGTTTTGGATTGAACGTAGTGGACTTGGGCCGAGGCGCATGCCGATATTTCCATACCATGCTTACGGACTCGTCGGCCGTCGGCTTGACCGCCTGCGGCGGGCCACCCGGGCCGGGATGTCGCGGCGGGCCGTCGTTCTGCTGTTACCCGCGCTCTTTCTGGTCGCGGCCTGCTCCACCGAGAGTCGTTACCGGGTGCTCTGCCTCTTCATCGATGGCGTCCCCCCCTTGCCAGCCGTGACCGCGGGAGAGCCGAAGCCGGGGGCGCCGACAGACCAGCCCCCGGCCAGGCAGTGGTCGTCCTCCGTCCACAAACCGTATGCGGAATTCCAGTGCGCCAAGTGCCACAACGTCACGGTTACCGGGGGTGGCGTGCCGCACGGCCAGGACTTCGTCATCATGCGACCCGAGGAGGGACTCTGCGCCTCGTGCCATAAGACCATGCCGGGCAAACCTCAATTTGCCCACGCTCCCGTCCTCCACAGCGCCTGCCTGTGGTGCCACCTGCCCCATGAGTCTGCCTACCCGGCGCTGCTGCGCGGCCCCCCCGCGGAGGTCTGCTTCCGCTGCCACTGGGAAGCGGAGCTCTCCACGGGAGCCCACCACCCCCGGCCTTTGGCCGCCAGCGAGCGCTCGTGCATTGATTGCCATACGGCCCACGGCGGAGAACAACGCTTCTTCTTGAAGCCGCCGCCCGGCCTGCCCCCGGCGCCCGCCAGCGGCGTTGCCCCGGCTGACGCGGGAACCCACCGGCCAAACGCGGGTCAGACGGCCCCGGTTCCCCGCAGCGCCGCGAGCCCGGCCGCGCCGCCCTCATGACCCGCCGCGCCCATCACGGGCTGACCGGGTAGGTTTGGAGCGCCAGTCTGTCCCGGGGCGAAGGCCCCGTCAGAAAGGAAGAATGAACCGCATGGAGTGGAAATCTCAGCCGCGAGCCGCCCTGCAGGCCGCCGGATCGCTCGGGATCGGCGCGCTGCTGCTGCTATTGCTGATGGTAGCCATGGGCAGCGCCACGGTCTACGAGAGCGCGCACAGCACCGAACAGGCGCAGGCCGTGTTCTACAGCGCAGCCTGGTTCCGCGGCCTGCTCGCCTTGCTGGCGCTGAACATCCTGGCCGCGGTCCTGGCTCGCTATCCCTTCCGCCGCCGCCAAGTCCCCTTCGTCATCACCCACGCTGGCCTGCTCACCATCCTGCTCGGAGCACTGGTGACGGACCGCTTCGGGGTCAGCGGCCAACTCTCTCTGGGCCAGGGCGAGAAGGCAGACCACTTCATCATCACGGGCGACGCTATGTCCTTCGGCCGCCGCGGCGAGACCGGGGACTCGCTGGACCTCGGCCGCAAGCTGGGCAACCGGCGCTCGGCGCTCGACCGTCTGCCCGGCGCCGAGTTGACCGTCGACGGCCTCCGCGCCACCGCCCTGCGCTACCTGCCGCGGGTGACCTGGGAGACTCGCGTCACGGATGACTCGCCCACCCCGCGCCTGGCCGTGGAACTGGTGCTGACCACGGACGGTCACGAGCTGCGGGGCTGGGTGTTCCCGGACGAACCGCTGGCCCTGGGTGGCAAAGAGGTGACCCTGCGCGCCGAGAGTCCAGAAGCCTGGGAACGCATCCTGTCGGGGCAGGGCGGCTCGGACTCGCCCGGGATGGGCGGCCCGAACTCGCCGGGAAAGGCCCGCATCGAAATCGCCGGCGCGGCTTTCGAGTTCCCCTTGGAAGCCTGCACGGAAAAGGCGGTCAAGGTCGGCGACACGGGCTACACCCTGCGGGTTCTACGTTACCTCCCCCACGCGGTCGTGGGCCCCGAACGCACCATCGTCAACGCCTCTGACCGCCCCGCCAATCCTGCCATCGAGGCCGAGATCGCCGGCCCAGACGGGACCGAGACGCGACTGGCCTTTGCCCGTTTCCCGGACTTCCATGGCCGGGCCGGAGAGAAGCAGAACCCGAACCTCAAGCTGGGCTTCGTGGCGGCGACTGACCTCCAGGCAGCCAGCGAGATCGAAGTCCTCAGCGGCCCCGCGGGGCAGCTCGCGGTACGCTTCGCCGGGGAAGCGCAGCCGGGGGCCGTCCACCGGTTTGAAGCGGACCGCCCGGTACCGACCCCGTGGCCCGGCCAGACCCTCGGCCTGGGCCGCCGGTTCAAACAGGCCCGGACACACCTGGAAGCGCTCCCCGCGGAAGTCTCGGGAGGAGAGCCCCAGCCGGCGCTCCTGCTCAGCGTGACCGGCGCGGGGCTCAACCTCGAGTTCTGGCTGCCGAAATCCGGGGAGCACACCTTCGAGGCGGTCGGCAACACCTACCAGGTGCGGTATGACGACCCGGTCGTGCCGCTGGGCTTCACGGTCGGGCTGAACTCGTTCCGGGTCGGCTACTACCCGGGCGGCGAACGGCCCCGCTCGTACGAGAGTAACGTCACCTTGACCGACCCCGACACGGGGAGAGACCAGGGCTGCGTGATCAGCATGAACCGTCCCGGCCAGCTCAAGGGCTTTACCCTCTACCAATCCAGCTACCGCCAAGTTGGCGAGGGGCTTGCCACCGTGCTGAGCGTGGCGCGCGACCCCGGTCGGCCGATCGTCTTCCTGGGCTATATCGCTGCCATGCTGGGGATTGCCCTGGCCTTGGCCCAGAGAGCCGCGGCCTGGCGCGCTGCCACCCCCTGCCCTGACCTGACAGCGAAGTCGAGAGACTAGAGAAGGATGGAGCTCATGTACCGCACCCTCTTGGGGGCCGTTCTTGCCGGACTGGGGTTCGCGGCCCTCGCCGCGCCTCTGCCGGAACTGCCGAAAACGATCACCGGCGACCCGTTGCGCGCGCTCGTCGTCCAGCACGACGGGCGCTGCCTGCCCCTCGATACCCTGGCGCGCGACCTCGTCTCCACGGTCACCGGCAAAGAGTCGCCCCGGGGCGCGGACCCTGTGCTGCTGCTGTTGGGCTGGGCCCTCGATGGAAGCGCCTGGCAGGAGACCCCGCTCTTCAGCGTCGGCAATGCGTCCCTCAGGGCCGAATTGGAGCTGTCGGTGGAGCGGACGCGCTTCGGCTACAACGAGCTGGTCGCCAACCCGCGCATTCACGCCCTGGTGGAGCAGGAAGACTCCGGCGCCGCCGACCACAAGCCCGACCCGCTGCAGGCCAAAGTGCGCAAACTGCACGAGCGTTTGGTGGCGTTCCAGCGCGTCTCGGTCGGCGAGGCGATCCGCTTTATCCCGGAAGCCGAGGGTCAGGACCGCCCCTGGCGCTCGAACGGCTGGCTGGCACAGGCCGACGGCGCCGAGTTCAAAGCCCTGCGTCAGGCCTGGGCCGATCTCGGCGCGGCCTGGCGTCTGGACGACGCTAAGGCCTTCGCCGTGGCGGCCACCCAGGTCGTGGCCGAGGCGCAGCGCTTTCCGGGACATCGCCCGACCGCGGCCAAAATCGCCACCGAGCTGCGCTACAACCGCCTGCACACCTTTCGCCAGGCCTGGATTCTGCTGGCCATCAGCGCTCTCTTGACCGCCCTGTCGCTACCGGTTCGCCGCCGCTGGCTCGATGGCCTGGCCATGACCGTATCGCTGGCGGGTTTTGCCGTGTTTACCTACGGCCTGCTGCTGCGCTGGACGATCGCCGGCCGGATTCCGGCGTCGGACATGTACGAGTCGCTGCTGTTCCTGAGCTGGGGTGCGGCGGCGTTCGCGGTGGTCGCGTTCGTCTGCTTCCGGCACCGCAGCGTGCCGCTGACGGCCGCGGCCATTGGCGCCCTGGCGCTCTGCCTGGCCGACTGCCTGCCGCTCGACCCCTTCATCCGTCCTATCGCCCCGGTGCTGCTGGACACGGTGTGGATGTCGATCCACGTGCCGGTCATCATGATCTCCTACGCGGTCCTGGCAATCGCCGTCCTGCTGGCCCATGTCCAGATTGTGACCACGGCGCTATTTCCGGCGCGCCTGCCCTTGATCGCCAGGCTCGACCGCCTGCAGCATGGCTACATCCTCAGTGGCTCACTCCTGCTTTTGGCGGGCATCGCCACCGGCAGCATGTGGGCCGCCTCCTCCTGGGGGCGCTACTGGGGCTGGGACCCGAAAGAGGTCTGGTCCCTGGTGGCGCTGCTCGGCTACATGACCGTGCTGCACGTCCGGCTCGACCGCCCGCGCCGCCTCCTCTGGGTGCTCGGGGTCTGCGCCGTTCTTGTCCTGGCGATCGGCAGCGTCATCCTCCCCGCCTTCACGCCGATCACCCCTGGCAAGCTAGCGGCGCTGGCGGCAACCCCCGTCGCCCTCGCCTACTTTGCCGTCGCCCGCGGTCCTTTCGCCACCGCTGCCAAGAGCATCATGGCCTTCTGGCTCATCATCATGACCTATGTCGGGGTGAACTACATCCTTGGCACCGGCCTGCATAGCTACGGCTTTGGCGCCGGCGCCGCCGCTACCCGCATGTGCATCCTGGGCTCTGTCGACCTCGGGCTGCTGGCTGTATTCGGGGTCATCCAGTGGTTTCGCCAAGGACCCACCACGGCCACCGAATCCCCCCCACCACGGCCCGGACCGGCCGCCGTCGCGAGCCCCTGACCCAAGGCCCTTCATGCCCGAGGCAAGTGCTTGTTTTCGCGCTACTGCCGCGCATATCTCGGCGGTTGACACCCCCGCGGCCCCCGCCCAAGGTCGCCACTGAAACAGCCACATACAGACTTAACCTTATAATAAACAATTGCTTCCGTTGTGTTTCATGACGCTGGCACCAAACCTGCGAACAAAGAATTCGACCGGACGACATGACGCCGCCGTCGCGACCACAAAGCCAGCACGAAGGGCGCGCTCTTCCTGCCGCATGACTGTGAACAATCGCAACCCCAACCCACGCCGTCCGCCTCGGCGTACCGGTGCTGGTCGGACCTCATTTCGGGTCCGGCTTGGCGCCTTCGTCGTCTTGGTCGCCTGGCTGACGTCGGCCGTCCGTAGCGCGGCGGCGCCGCCGCCCGCCGCGGCGCCAGTAGACGCCACCCGACCGGCCGCGCTCGTGGCCCCCGCTCCGGCCGCTAAGAGCGCCAAGGACCGCACCTGGCGCGATTACACCCCCGATTGCCTACGCGCCGGCTGCCATGGTGGGCTGAACGAGACGCCATGGGTTCATGGTCCAGTAGCCATCGGCAGTTGCGACGTCTGCCATCGCCAGTTGCCCCAAGGCGAGCATAAGTACGAGCTCATCCGGACCAAGGAGAGCATCTGCACCTACTGCCACCGCATGGCCGAAGGTAAGTTTATCCATCGGGTGGTGACCGACACGGGCTGCACCAAGTGCCACAATCCCCACGGCGGCGCCAAGCGTAACCTGCTGGTCACCCAAGACGTGGCGAAACTCTGCGGCGAATGCCACGATCCCACCAAGCCCATGCCGCTGGCCGCGGACGGTAAACCCCGGAAGGCGTCCGAGCGCAAAGACCGCCAGGAACTGCCGACCTTCGCTAAGCAGCACGAACCCGTGTCCAAGGGCAATTGCCTGGCCTGCCATGAGAATCACAACTCCGACTATGAGGCCCTCTTGCAGGACGACCAGCAGAAGCTCTGCCTGGCCTGCCACCAGAAGGTCGGCAAGACCCTGGTCGGC
>CAILKC010000532.1 GCA_903834675.1 uncultured Victivallales bacterium
CTGCTCGCCAACGGCGTCTCGACCCGGGTGGCGAACTGCCGCTTCGCCTGCAACCGGGCCAGTGGCGGGGGCGGCGCTATTGCCGGGAACCACGGCCTGACCGTGGCCAACTCCGTGTTCATCGGCAACGCGGCGGCGCTGGGTGGCGCGCTGTATGTGGACGGCGGCACGCCGCTGCTGGTGAACTGCACGCTGAGCGCAAATGCAGCGACTACGGCCGGCGGCGCGCTCTACAGCAGCGCCGCGGCACCGGTGCTGGTCAACTCGATTCTGCGCGGCAACAGCCCAAGCGAAGTCGCGGGCAGCAGCACGGCCTGGACCGAGGTGAGTTTCTGCGCGATCCAAGGCGGCTGGGCGGGGCTGGGCAGCCACAACCTCGGCCTCGATCCGCGCTTCGTGCGGGCGCCGTCGCCAGGCGCCGACGGCGTGTGGGGCACCGTAGACGATGATCTGGGCGACGTGCAGCTGGGCCTCGGTTCCCCCGTCATCGACTGCGGCAGTGACGCGGCCGTGCCGCCGGGGCTGGTCACGGACCTGGCCGGACGCCCGCGGCTGGCCGGCGCGGCCGTGGACCTTGGCGCCTACGAGTCCTGGGACACGGGCACGCCGCCGCCGTCGGGTGCGGTGAGCACGCTGGTCGGGTTGGGCTCGGGCCAGTTGGCCGCGACTCCGACGCTGCCGCTCGTCTTCACCGTGCGCTTCGGCCGTTCGGTCACCGGGTTTAGCAGCGCGGATGTGATCTTCGGCGGCACCGGCGCCGTGCAGGCCTGTACGCTGAGCGGTAGTGCTGCCGAGTACGAGGTGCGGGTGACCGCCATGTCGGTCCAGGGCTCGATCGTGCTGAGCGTTGCCGCCGCGGTTGCGGTGGACGGGGACGGTATCGGGAACGCGGCGTCGAACACGGTCGCGGTGCTGTACGACACGATCCCACCGGTCGCGCCGGTGATCACGGCGCCGACCGACGACAGTACGGTCAACCTCGCCCTGCCCCCGATCAGCGGCACGGCCGAGCCGGGCCAGACTCCGGACGGAGACGTGATCAGCGTCACGGTCAGCAGCGATCTGCTGGGCGAGCTGGGCACCACCACCGTGGACGCGGGCGGGCACTGGAGCCTGACCTCGGTCCTGCCCTTGTCGGAAACCACCCACGAGCTTACCGCCACCGCGCGCGACGCGGCCCACAACACCGGCCCGGCCTCGGCGCCGGTTGTGGTGACGGTGCATCTCGATCCGTATCCGGCGGGGGAGTTCTCGAACCAGATATTGTACGTTTGGGGCCAAGCGGAGCTGAACGGCGCCCCGGTCCCGGTCGGCAGCATCGTGGCGGTGTTCAGCAGCCGCGATGTCAGCCGACCCTGCGGCAAAGGCACGGTGGGGGCAGGCGGCGTCTACGGGCTGATCAGCGTCTATGGGTATGACCAGTTCGTCGACGGCTTGCCGCACGCCGGTGACACGTTGCGCTTCGAAATCTGGGACTGCAGCAGCGGCTCGGTCTATCCGGCCAAGACCGCGCCAGCCGGCCCCACCTGGACCGCCAACAACTCGGTATTACAGGTAGACCTGAGCGCCGGCGGGCTGGACGTGGTGCTGCACCAGGGCTGGAACCTGATCGGCTCCAATATCGACCTCTGCTGGTACGCCGGGGCGTCCGCAGACGCAGTGCCGTCCAGGCGGCTGTTTGCCAGCCAGGCGCTCGAGTATGTCGGCACCAGTATGGCCACCGCCGCACCCTTGGCGGATCTGGTCGGCAAGTACACCCGTATCACCGGCTTCGACGCCGATGGCGGCCATCTCTTCGACCGGAACCTGCCGCAGGTCGCCACGCTTAGGTACCTGGCCGGCGGCTATGGCTATTGGATCTACATCACCACCCCGGCGCTGCTGCAGGTGCGCGGACCAGCGATTGCGCCCGAGGCAACCACCGACCTACGCGCCGGCTGGCAACTCCTGACCAACTGGACCGGCACCTGCTACTACGTCAACGGCAAGATCCTCCCGGCGGCGATTCCCGCCCCGGCTGGCGTCTCCTTCACGCCCGTGGACGGTATTGCCCAGATCTTCGCCGGCGCGGGGCACGTCCGCGTCACCGGATACGACGCGGAGGGCGGACATGTCTACGACAGCCTGGTGAGTCCCGCCGCCAATTCCCTGCACTACCTCAGTCCCGGCTACGGCTACTGGATCTACCTGGAGAAAGCGTTGCCGGATTTCCGCTGGCCGTGAGGCTGATGGCTGACTACTGAAGGCGAGAGGGTGGACGATGAACAGCGAACGAGGTGACACGATGCGAAGGATGTTGCGCCCGGGCGGCGCGGTGCTGTGCCTGGCGCTGCTTGTCGGCACGACCACCTGGAGCGCTCCGCCGCGACATTTCCCCGGGCCAAGCCGGACGGCGGACTATCTGTTCGTCTATGGCACGCTCCGCCTCGACGGTCAGCCCGCGCAACCGGGCGCTGAGGTGGCCGTGTTCTCGGCTGCGGGCGTGCTTTGTGGCACCGGCTGTGTCGAGACGGCGGGGCTTTTCCCGGCCATTGCGGTGTACCGCGACGACGTCGGCACACCGCAACGCGACGGCGCCGAGCCTGGCGAGGAATTGCGCTTCCGTGTCTGGGACGTCGGGACGCAGAGCGAACTCCCCGCCGAGCAGGTCGTCAGCGCCGCTCCCGACGGCCAGCGGGTCGCTCCTCATCCACTCACCTGGACCTGGACGTTCGACCTGGTGCAGGTCGACCTGGTCGTCCGTCCGCAGGCGGACCCACGGTGACCAACCTGCCTGAGTTGCCGCCTTACCCGCGGCAGGAGCGCAGCGGGGCTGGCCCTTGGCGGGGCCTGGCGCTGGGCGTGCTGGTGTCCCTCAGAAACGCCCGGACTGCGCCCCTGACGAGCGCAGCGGTTGGAGGTTTGAGGTCCATGGGCAGACTCCAGAGTCATGCCTGCCGAGCCCTGCTCGCCATGGCGCTTTCCCTGTGCGCGGCGCTGGCAGGCGCGGAGCGGGCGCTCCAGCACTTCGTGGGGATTCACCCGTCGTCCGAATACCTCTTCGTCTATGGAACTCACCTGCAGATCGGGGGACACGACGCCAGCCCCGGCGACGAGGTAGCGGTCTTCACGGGCGACGGCGTGCTCTGCGGTGCTACACAAGTGACCACGGCAGGCAGCTACCCCGCTCTTTCCGTCTACAAAGATGATCCCATGACGCTCGACGTGAAGGACGGGGCGCGGGCTGGCGAACCCTTGTACTTCCGGGTCTGGGATGCCAGCCTCAGCCGTGAGTACGGCGGCACAACTCAGATCGCTCTCACCTTCGTGGAGAAGCCAAACGCCCAGGGGCAACCCTACTGGACCTCCAGCAACGACGTATATCGCGTCGACGCCAGCGCCGCGGCGGGGATGACAACGATCTCCCTCGCCCTCTCACCGGGCTGGAATCTGGTCTCGCTGCCCTTTGACACCCCTGCCGATCAGGCGCTCACGGAACTGCTGGTCGACTCCGCGGGCACCTGCGTTTTTGCCGGCAGTATCTGGCGCTGGGATGCTCAGGCAAGACACTACGCCGCGGTCCGTGGTGCCCTCGGCGGCGGGGAAGGAATCTGGTTCTACTCGCCGCGCGCTGCCCCGGTCACCACCCGGCCTCTATTCGGCATCCTGAGCAGCCCCGCAGTCCTGCGGCCCGGCTGGAACTTGACGGGTCCCCTCACCGACACGCCCAGCGCCGACCTCGAGGCGCAGACCGGTCCTTCCGCCAGCGTCTGGCTGTGGGATGCCACCCGCCAGCGTTACCGGCCCCCAGCTCCCGGTACGGTGGTGACGCGCGGTATGGCCTACTGGAGCCACAGCGGCGGGGACTGACAGTGCCGGGACACGGCGGAGACATGACAGGCGCTATGCCACAGCGGCCATCACATAAACACCTTGGTTTGCCGCTGGCACTTGCCTGCCTGGGCCTGCTGTCCGTTTGCGCCGCGACGCCCACCCATTTCACCGGTTCTCACGCTTCCCCCGAGATGATCTTTCTGTACGGCGAGACCTTTACCGTCAACGGCGCTCCGGCTCAGCCCGGCGACGAGGTGGCGGTCTATTCGGCCTCGGGCGTGTTGTGTGGTGCTGTCCGCGTCGAACAGGCGGGCCGCTACCCGGGCGCTGCCGTGTATCTTGACGACCCCTTGACGCCGACGCTGGATGGAGCGATCCAGGACGAGACGCTCTGCTTCCGGGTCTGGGACGCCAGTGCCAACCGCGAGTATCTCCAGACAGAGGTCCGGACCCTGTTGGTCGAGAAGCAGACCCCAGCCGGCCAGCCCTACTGGACCACAAGTTGGGACGCCTACCGGGTCGACCTCAGCGCCAGCCCCAACGACCACCCGCCCGTGCTACACAACACCACCCGCTCGCTGAGTGAGACGGCCACGGCTGCCACCCTCGTCGGCGCCCCCGTCGTTGCCACCGATGCGGACGGCGACTGCATTCACTACCAGATCCTCGCCGGCAATGCGGCGGGCGTTTTCGCTCTGAATGCCGATACGGGGCAGATCAGCGTCGCGAACAGTTCGAGTCTCGCAGCCCGGGTGACGCCGTCCTACGAACTCACCCTGCAGGCGGATGACGGCCTTCATAGCGTCTCCGCTGCCGTCACGGTGACGGTCGTCCCCAGGCCGCACTTCGCGCTGGCCAGCCCTTCGGCAGAGGCGATTTTCGTCTATGGCACCAGGGTGATGATCTGCGGCCAACCAGCGCAACTCTACGACGAGATCGCCGTGACCTCTGCCTCGGGGGTACGCTGTGGCAGTGTCCAGATCGACACGGCGGGGCAGTATACCGTGACGGTCTACCACGACGATCTGGTAACGCCGGCTGTGGACGGTGCCTCGGACGACGAGGTCCTGGTGTTCCAGGTCTACGATTTCAGCGAAGACCTCGAGTATGCCCCCAGCGCGCTGACCCTCACCTTCGTCGAGAAGCAGACCGCGGACGGGGCCCCCTACTGGACCTCTAACAACGATATCTATCGGGTCGACGTGGATGTTGGCGTCAATTTTGGCGTGGTCGAGAGCGCGGGCGCGTCGCTGGTGTCGGAGTCTGGCACCACCGACACGTTCACGGTCGTGCTGAGGACGGCGCCGGTCACGAACGTGGTCATCGCGGTCAGCAGCCCAGATCTGGGCGAGGTCACGGTCAGCCCCGCCACGCTCACCTTTACGCCGGACAAATGGAACACGGCGCAGACGGTCACGGTTACCGGCGTGGACGACGCGCTCGACGACGGTGATCAGGTTACGCTGGTCACCCTGGCCGTGGACGACGCCAACTCGGATAACGCCTTTGACGCGGTCGTCGACCAGACGGTGAGTGTCACGACGACCGACGATGACACACCACCGGACATCAACGTCCAGGGCGATGGGCACGAGGTGGCCGACGGCGATGTGACTCCCGGCGCCAGCGACGGCACGGATTTCGGCGCGGTTCTGGTTGACAGCGGCACGGCACCGCAGACATTCACGATCGGGAATGCGGGCACCCTGCCGTTGACCGTGACCGCCATCGCTCTGACCGGCACTGGCGCTGCCGACTTCGCCCTCTCCCCCATCGTCCTGCCGAGCCTGGTTGCGACGGGCGGATCAACCCCCTTCACCGTGACCTTTGACCCCACGGCCGCAGGCACACGAACGGCTATGCTCACCATCACCAGCGACGATCCGGACGACGAGGGCACGTACACCTTCGCCATCCAGGGCAAAGGCAACCTGCGCCCACAGGTCACCGTCCGCCTCCCGGCGCCGGAGGCGACCCTCGACGGGTCATCCGCCGCGCTCGACCTCACCTTCTCCGAAGCCGTGACCGGCGTCGACCCCACCGACCTGGCGCTCTCGGGTTCGGCCGCAGCCGCGGCGAGTGTCGGGACTCCTACGGACCGCGGCGGCAATACCTGGCGCTTCCCGGTCAGCGGTCTCATCAACGGTTCCTTGTCGCTGTCCCTGGCGCCCGATGCCGGGGACATCGCGGACCTCGACGGGGCGGGCCTGAACACGCTGAACTGGAGTTATACCGTCGCCCTGACCCCGCTCACCTGCCGGGCGGCGGACAAAACCCGTGCTTACGGCGAGGCGAACCCGGCGCTGACCATCACCTACAGCGGGCTGAAGAACGGCGACACCGCACCCGAGGTGCCGCCGACCGCTGCCTGCGCCGCGACTCCGGCCAGCCCGGTGGGGACGTACCCAATCACCCTTGCGGGCGGTAGCGATCCGGACTACACCCTGACGCTGGTCGCCGGCACCCTGACCGTCTACAAGGCCACCCCGAGCGTGACCACCTGGCCCAGCGCCAGCAGCATCCCGGTCGGCCAGACGCTGGCCAGTTCCACCCTCAGCGGCGGCTCGGCCGCCGTGGCTGGCAGCTTTGCCTTCACCACGCCCACTACCGCGCCTTGGGTCGGCGCGGCGGCGCAAGCGGTGACCTTCACACCCACCGACGCGGACACCTACACCACCGTCACCGGCAGCGTCAGCGTGACCGTCACCCCGGTCACCCGCGTGCCGATGCACGACGGCCCGTGGAACGACACGGCGACCTGGGGCGGGCCGCTGCCCGTCACCGGCCAGGATGTGGTCATTTCCGACGACATCGTGGTGACGTTGAGCGCTGACTCGCCCGCGATCAGAAACCTGACGATCTTGGGCACGCTCGTGCTCGGCACCAACACCCTCACGCTGAACGGTGACTTTACCAACACCGGCACCCTCGACCTCGGCACCGGAACCCTCACGCTGAACGGTGATTTTACCAACAACGGTACCCTCGACCCCGGCACCGGCACCGTCGTCCTGGTCGGCAGCGGCGCCCAGACCCTGTCCGCCACCGGGCCCGGTGCGCTCGTTTTCTACAATCTCACGCTGAATATGGGGCTGGCGTCGGCCACGGTGACCGCTACCAGTAAACTGACGGTGACCGAGCAGTTGACCATCAGCGAGGGCAAGCTCGTCAGCGCCAGCGATTACGCCGACATCCTCATCGCCACCGATGGCACCCTGGAGTTGACCAGCGACATCACCGTCAGCGGCAACCTGGTGATCCAGGGCGCCGGCACCCTGACCACCGCCGACCACGGCATCACCTTCGATGGCGGAGTCGAGCAGAACCTGACTCTGGCCTCCCTGACTACCTTTGCCAATCTGACCGTGTCGGTCGGCACCACCCTGATCGAGACGGAGACGGCCGACAACGCCTATGTCTCCGGCACCCTGAGCAATGCGGGTGTGCTCCGCAAGACGCAGCCCGTGGCCGACGTCGGCGAGCAGTTCTTCGGCCTGGCCGGCAACTCCGGCGCCGGGCTGACGATCAACGTGACCAGCCGCACCGGCGCCGCCCCGCTCAGCGCCATCCGGGTGGACCGCCACGACGCCAACCACCCGCAGGCGCCCGGCGGCAGTACGACCGCCATCTACTGGACCGTCACACCGACGGGCAGCGACTTCACCGCCACCGTCATCCTGCCGCACGCTGCCGACCTGACCGACCCGCAGGTCTGCCGCTACCGGAGCTCGGCCTGGGACTGGGACCGCAGCGCCTTCGACGCCACGACCGTGACCCGGACGGGTCTCACCGCCTTCGGCGACTTTGCGATGTTCAACGACCCGAAGGTGGCGACCACCACGGCGCTGGCGTCAAGTCTGAATCCCGCGCTGGTCGGCGCCAGCGTCACCTTCACCGCCACCGTGGCACCCGCCGCAGCCACCGGTACGGTCACCTTCAAGGACGGGGGCACCACCCTCGGCACGGGAACGGTGACCGGCGGCGTCGCGACCTTCGCAACCAGCGCCCTCAGCGGCGGCAGCCATAGCCTGACCGCGACCTACTCCGGCGATGACAACTACGCCGCCAGCACCAGCAGCACCCTGACCCAGACGGTGAACCAGGCGACGACGACGGCCCTGGCCTCCTCGCGCAATCCCTCGCCCCTCGGGGTGAGTGTCACCTTCACCGCCACGGTTTCGCCCGCCGCGGCCACGGGCACGGTGACCTTCAAGGACGGGGGCACCACCCTCGGCAGCGGGACGCTGAGCGCCGGCGTCGCCACCTTCGCCACCAGCGCCCTGAGCCTGGGCAGCCACAACCTCACCGCCGAGTACTCGGGCGCTGTCAACTACGTCGCCAGCACCAGCAGCACCCTGACCCAGGAGGTGAAATTGGCGGCCACGCTGGCCCTGACCTCCCCGGCGAGTACCTCCGTCGCCGGGGCGAGCGTGACCTTCACCGCCACGCTCTCGGAGAGCGCAGCCACGGGCTCGGTCATGTTCAGGGACGGGGTCGCCATCCTCGGCACCGGGACGGTGGGCGCCGGCGTCGCCACCTTCATCACGAGCAGCCTGACCGTCGGCAGCCACAGCCTCACCGCCGAGTACTCGGGCGATGCCGACTACGCGGCGAGCACCAGCAACACCCTGACCCATACGGTGACCGCGTCGCCGACGGTGGCGGTGATCGGGAGGTTCTGCGCCCTGCGCGAGCCCACCGGCCTCGTCATCCAGTGGGAGACGGTCTCCGAAGTCGGCTCGCTCGCCTTCAACCTCTACCGCGAAGACGCTGGGGCGGCGACGCTCACGCGCGTCACTACGGAAGAGTTGTCCGCCGTGGGTGAAGCCCAGGGCGGAGTCTACCGCGCCCTCGAGGTGGAGGCGGCCCCGGGAACGAGCTGTCGCTACCTGGTCGAGGAGTTGCAGGCCGATGGCAGCGCCCGGCGCTATGGCCCATTTGACGTGCGACTGCCAGTCGCGGTTGGCGGGGTCTCGGTGGCCAGCCTGGATGGCCCCGCCGGCGCCAGCGCCGAGCCGCTACCCGCCGCAGGGCAGCGCCCCGCCGATGAGCTGCTGCTGGGCGCCTGGCCGCATCCGGTTGACCCGCTCAAGACGGCCCGCGGCGCCGCCCGCGAGAGCGAGCTGGCGCAAACTGCCGCCGCCGAGATCAGCACGAAGGCCGCCGAGCCCTCTGCCATAGGCTCAAAAGCGCTGGCCAACCTGACCTCGAGGCTGCGGATCCAGGTCGCCACCGAGGGCCTCAAGTACCTCTCCGCCGCGGCCATCGCCACCGGCCTGGGCGGCACGCTTGCCGAGGTGCGCCAGGCGCTGCTGGCGCAACAGCTTGAGCTTTCTTGCCAGGGGACCGCTGTCGCCTACGTCGTGGCGAAGGACGGCGCCGGGCTCTACTTCTACGGGCGCGCCTACCGTTCGCCGTACAGCGTCGGCAATGTCTATTGGCTCAAGCCTGGGACCGGCGTCGTGGTCCCGCCCGCCAGCGTCGGCGCCGCGACGGGCGCCCCCGCCGGCAGCTTCACCGAACGGGTTCACCGCGAAGAGGATAACGACTCCCGGCCGGACCTCTTGGCCGCCGTGGAAGACGGCCTCTGGCTCTGGGGCCTCATGCAATCGAACGTTGAAGCGTTTGCGACGCGCAGTGTGGAGGTTGACCTGCCCGGGCTGGCCACAGCCGGCGGGCTGGCGACCGTGACCGTCCGTCTGCATGGCGCCAACAATACCGCGGCGGAGTTTGACCATGAGACCGCGGTCGAGGTCAATGGAAAGCGCCTGGGCTCGAGTCGCTGGGATGGCCTAGTGCCGCACGAGGCGAGCTTCACCCTGAACGCCGCGAGCTTGCGCTCCGGGCTGAACACGGTCCTGGTGCGGGCGCTGGTGCCGGCCGGCTTAACCGGTGCTACCTCGCGCTCCTACCTTGACTGGGTTGAGGTGAGCTATCCGCGGCGCTACGTGGCCTCGGGCAATAACCTGGTCTTCGGCGTCAGCGCTGGCGCCAGCGTGGCGGTCAGCGGCTTCAGCTCTGCCGGGGTACTGCTCTTCGACATCAGCGATCCGGCCCGTCTGGCGCTGGTTTCCGGGGCGAGGGTCGCCGGCGATGGTAAGGGCGGCTACACCCTCAGCTTCAGCGCGGCGCCGGGCGCCAGCCGCTACGCCAGCCTGCTGCCGGGCGCGGCCGAAGCGCTGAACGGCACCCCGGTGCTGAGCTCGGGACTGCGTTCGCCGACCGTGGCGGCGGCGCACCTCATTATCGCCCCGCCGGAACTGCTGGCGGCGGCGCAGGCGCTGGCCGCTTA
>CAILKC010000533.1 GCA_903834675.1 uncultured Victivallales bacterium
AAGCAGCACGAACCCGTGTCCAAGGGCAATTGCCTGGCCTGCCATGAGAATCACAACTCCGACTATGAGGCCCTCTTGCAGGACGACCAGCAGAAGCTCTGCCTGGCCTGCCACCAGAAGGTCGGCAAGACCCTGGTCGGCGCCGGTCGCGTGCATAAGCCGGTGACGGAGAAATGCACCATGTGCCACGTCGCCCATGGCGGCAGCGTGGAACGCCTTCTGACCCTGGAACCGAAAGCTCTGTGCCTGAGCTGCCACAAGCCGGTGGCGGTCGCGTTGGAGACCGGCTTGGTGCCCCCCGCCGGGGCGGGCAACGCCGCACCAACCGCCCAGCCTGCCCAGGCTGCGCTCGCGGTCGCCGCGCCAACCGCTGCGCCCCTGCCCGCCCCCGCTGCGCCCCTGCCCGCCCCCGCGGCGCCCCAGCCGACCTCATCGACCCTCGTGGCGGCGCCGCCGCCCGCCGAGACCGGGCACCACCTGCACAGCGCGATCCGTGACGCCAAGACCTGCCTGCTCTGCCACGAAGCCCACGCCAGCCCCGGCAAGAGCCTCACCCACAGCCCCCTCGATCAGGCCTGCTACTCCTGCCACGACAAAGAGATTCGCCTGACCGCGCCGGATCGCGTCATCCCGGACGTCAAGTCGGAACTCGCCAAGGCGCGGTTCCAGCACAAGCCCGTTCGCGATGGACGCTGCGCCGAATGCCACCTGGGCCACGCATCGCCCAACAGCCAACTGCTTAGTCAAGCCTTTCCCGTTGGTCTCTATGTGCCGTTTGCCGGGTCCACCTACGCCCTTTGCTTCGCCTGTCACGACCAGCGCTTGGCCACCGAGGGGCGCACCGTTCGGACCGGCTTCCGCGATGGCGACCTGAACCTCCACTATGTCCATATCATGGACGAAGACCCCACTGCGGCCAGCACCGCCGCGGCGGCCCAGGCACTCGCCGCCGCAGCCGGCACGCCAGCGCAGAAGCCGAGGCTGAAGAAGGGGCGGAGCTGCGGTCTTTGCCACGAACCTCACAGCAGCATGCAGGCAAAGCAGGTTCGTGAAAGCGTTCAGTACGGCCCCGAGGGCTGGAAGCTGACCATTCGCTTCGAGCAGACCGCGACGGGCGGCCAATGCGTATCCGCCTGCCACAAGACCAGAACCTATTCGAACCAGCAGCCGCCGGCCCCCCCGAAGGAGCCGATCCCGGCCAAACCGTAACCGGAAGCAGACGCCTGACCGTGAACACGATTCCCTTCAAACCCTGGAAGCGTCCACTGTTCCTCCTCGGCGCTGCCCTGGCGCTTTTGGCCGGCCTGCTCGCCGGCGCTGGCCTGGCCCACGACCTGGCCGCGAGTCACCCCGGAGTCCGCGCCGGCATGTGGACCTACATGGTCGTGCCCCCCTTCATCGGCGCCGGCCTGGCCCTCCTGGCTGCCGACGTGCTGCTCTATGCCTGGCGGCGCCAGCGCTCGGGTCAGCCTCTTGACGTCTGGGGCGAGTGGGGTCTCAGTATCCAGCGTCTGAGCCGCTGGACCCTCGGGCTGGGCCTCGGCCTCGGCGGCCTGCTGGCACTCGGGGCGGGGCTATTCTCGTGGCGCGCCTATCACTACGTGGAGTCCGTGCCCTTCTGCGGTCAGCTTTGCCATGTGCCGATGACCCCGCAGTTCACCGCCCACCGGGACTCGGGGCACGCGAACGTCTCCTGCGTCGAATGCCATGTGGGGCCAGGGATCAAGAGTTTCATCCGCGCCAAAGTGTCGGGGCTTCGCCAGCTCCAGCAGATTGCTCTGAACACCTTTCCGCGTCCTATCCGTGCGGCGGAGGAACACATCCCCGCCGCCGACGGCACCTGCAAGCGCTGTCACTGGGAGGATAAGCACTGGGGGACGAAGTCCGATGGCCGGGTGCGCTACGGCTACGACATGGAGAACTCGGCGCGCTACCTGGAGCTGCAGTTGCCCATCGGTGGCGGCACCAGCGCGCACGGCGTCGCCGGCGGTATCCACCAGCACATGCTGCGGCACAAACTGCTCTTCCGGCCGTCGAGCGCCAACAAGCAGGAGATCGCCCAGTTTACGGTGGTTGATGACGACGGCTCGCGGGTCGTCTACGACCTCTACGCCAAAGGCGAACGCAAGTACAGCGAGAGCAGTCTCGAGGCTTTTCCCGAGCAGGCCATGGACTGCCGCGACTGCCACAACCGCCCGGCCCACCCATTCCTGACCCCGGACGAAACCGTCGACCGCGCTCTTGAAGCCGGCAGCATCGAGCGCTCGCTGCCCTCCATCAAGAAGGTCGCCATCGCGACGCTGACCCGCGAGTACAGCCGCGCCGACGAGGCCGCTAAAGGCATCGCGAACGACATCAACACCTACTACGCCGACCATTTCGGCGGCAAGGTCCTGGAGCGCCAGGCCGCCCTCGACAAGGCCATCGCGGCGGTGCAGGCCATCTACAGCCGAAATGTCTACCCGGAGATGCAGATCGCCTGGCACACCTACCCCGACAATACCGGGCACCGCACGGCGCCGGGCTGCTTCCGCTGCCACGAAGGCAAACACGTCCGCCGCGACACTCGCCAACCGCTGGCCAGCAAGTGCGAGGTCTGTCACCGCTTCTACGAGAAATCCCGCGAGCCGGGAAGCCTGCTTGCCACCGCCCCGGACAACACCCTGCTGCATCCGTTTACCCACAAAGAACACTTCAACCAGGAAATCAGTTGCTGGGACTGCCATGCGGCCGCCAATCCGTACTCTCAGTGCAAGAGCTGCCACCAGAAGGAATTCAGCACCGACAAGATGATCTTCGAGTGCTCCATGTGTCACCGGCCGCCGCTCCAGAAGGTCACCGCCGCAAGTTGTCAGCCGTGCCACCCGACCGCCGCTTCAGCGCTGCACGCACACAAGGACCACGCGAACTGCCTGGCCTGCCATAAACCCCACCAGTGGAAAGCGGAGACGCGCCATGAGAGCTGTGCCTCCGCCGCCTGTCACAAACCCGAAGACCTCGCGAAGTGGGGCGACCACGGCCTGCCCAAGGACGGCTGCAAGAGTGCGCAATTCAAGGGCGTCGAACGTCTGATGAACGGCCTTCCCACGGGCCCGGCGCCCGGGCGGTCGCCGTCGGCCGCCGCGGGCGCGCCGACACAGCCACCGTCTCCTGCGGTCAAACCGGAGGAGACCAAGCTGCCGCGGTAGCAACCCTCCTGACGGTCTGGCGGACCGCAGGAACCTGGATACCTTGTCCACCTGGCGGGAGCCCTCCGAACCGGCACCCCGATGGGGCGGGCCGGACAGACCCTGTCGGTCACCGAGCAACCTGGCCAACACGGAGTGGTAGGGATGACACTGGAACTCATTATCGGCGCCAGCGCTGGCGCCTTGTACGCGCTCGCCGCCGTCCTGGCGGTCCTGGGCGTGGTGCGGACCGAAAAGCCCCTGCCGACCGCGGCACGGGCCCTGCCGGTCACCGCTGCCGCGGGCGCTCTTTGCCTCGGGGCGGTGCTCATTCTGCACGGCCTCCGGCTGGAGATGTTCCCAGCTTTTGGGGCCTTCGAAGCCGCCTCCTGGTACGCCATGGCGGTGACCGCGTCATACCTGTACGTGAGCCAGCGCTACGACCTCCGCGCCCTCGCCGCCTTCCTCTTCCCCTACCAGGCCGGCCTCGTTCTTCTCGGCCTGCTTTACCTCACCGCCACCCCCATCATCCCCGCGAACCTGCGGACCTCGATGCTGGGCCTCCACGTGGCCACGGCGTTCGCCGGCTATGGCCTGTTCACCATCGAGAGCGTGGTGGCCGCGGCCTACCTCCTGCAGGACCGCAATCTGAAGCGCCGGAACTTTGGCCCCGTCTACCGCAACCTGCCCGCGCTGGAGACCCTGGACCGAGTCATGTTCGAGCTGATCGGCCCCGCTTTCTTCCTCTTCAGCGTGTCGATCGCCATGGGCGTGGTCCTGGCGCATGTGAACAAGTGGGGGGTGCGCTGGACGACGGACCCGAAGGTGCTGGCAACGGGCTTCACTTGGGCCGTGTACGGTCTGCTCTTCCACCTGCGCCGCGGCGCCGACCGTCACGGGCGGAAGGTGGCCTGGGTAGCGGTGCTCGGATTCCTCTGCGTGCTCCTGGCGTTCCTCGGCGTACACCTGCTGGCCAAAAGCATGCATAACTTCGGGTTTCTAGGGCAGACAGACGGATGAACTTACTGGCAGTCGGCGTCAACTTTCGCACCAGCCCCCTGCGGCTCAGGGAACGCCTGTCGTTCCCGGCGGCACGGGTGCCGGAGGTGTTGCGCCGACTGCAGGCCGATCTGCCCGACACCGAACTGCTGCTCCTCTCCACCTGCAACCGGACGGAAGTGTATGCGGCCGGTTCCGTCGCCGAAGCGGGCAGCGAGGCGCTCATCGCCGCGCTGCTGCGGCAGGCCGACGAGACCGACCCGGACCTGAGTCGGCTGTTCTACGTGAAATCCGGGCTCCAGGCCATCGAACACCTGATGACCGTGGCCACCAGCCTCGACTCGCTCGTGGTCGGAGAAGCGGAGATTCTCGGCCAGGTGAAGCAGGCCTTCCAGACCGCCACGGAGACCGCCACGGTCGGCCGGGCCCTCAGTGCCTTGCTCCAGCAGGTCTTCCGCGTCGCTAAGCGGGTCCGCAGCGAAACGGAGATCTGCCGCGGGCGGGTCTCGGTCGGCTCCGTCGCCGTGGACCTGGCCGATAAGGTCTTCGGTGACCTGTCGACCAAGACGGTTCTGATCGTCGGCACGGGCAAGATCGGGGAGCAGACCCTCCGTTCACTGGCGGATCGGGGCGTCCGTGAAACCTGCGTTTTGAACCGCTCCATCGAGCACAGCCGGGCCGTGGCGGATCGCTACGGCGGCATCGCGATCGAGTTTGATCGCCTGGAGGAATTCCTGCCGCGGGCAGACATCGTCATCAGCGCCACCAGTGCGCCTCACTACGTCATCCGGGCCGAGGCCGTGCGCGCCGGGGCCCGGGTCCGCCACAACCGCCCGTGGCTGCTCATCGATCTGGCCGTCCCGCGCGACATCGAACCCAGCGCCGGCGATGTCCCCAACGTCTACCTCTACAACGTCGACGACCTCCAGGGTATCACCTCCCAGAACCTGGCGCGTCGACAGGAAGCCATCGAACTGGCGCAGGTCATCGTGCGCGAAGAAGCGGCCGAGGTGATGGCCAATTTCCGCGCAGAGAGCCTGGGCCTCGCCGTGTTCATGAGGCATCTCGACGAGGCGATGGCGGAGATCGAACAGACCGAGATCGTGCGCGCTTTCGCCAAAGGCAAAGTCGCGCCCCTCGGACCCGAGTGCCAACAGTGCCGGAATGAAATCCGCATCATGCTCCACCGCGCCCTCGCTAAGATGGCGGCGGGCCCGAAAAGCGCCCTGAACCAGGCCGCCCGCAACGGTGACTGGGACATCTACTCCCGCGTAGCGGCACGCATGTATGGGGTTGAAACGACGACGACGCCTGACCCCGAGAAAGCCACGCCGCCAGAAGACAAGAAGGCCGCGGAATGAGCGTTCACAGCACCATCCGAGTCGGCACCCGGGGCAGCTTGCTCGCCCGCACCCAAACCGAAGGGGTCCTGGACCGGCTGCGGGCCCAGCACCCGCAGATTGGCTTTGACGCGGTCATCATCCGCACCACCGGCGACCTCCGCACCCAGGATGGCCCCGCCCGTTTCGCGGGGAAGGGCTTCTTCACCAAGGAGATCGAGGATGCGCTGCTGGCTCGGTCCATCGATCTGGCCGTGCATAGCCTGAAGGACCTGCCCATCGAGTGGCCCGCGGGCCTGGCCCTGGGCGCGGTGCCGCGGCGAGAAGACCCGCGGGACGCCCTCGTGGGCGGTCGGTGTGAGCAGCTGCTGCAAGCCCCGGGCACCGCCCGCATCGGCACCAGCAGCCTGCGCCGCGGGGCGCAGTTGCGCCGCGCCTTCCCGGGCTGCGCCGTCGTCAACCTGCGCGGCAACCTGGATACGCGGCTCCAGAAAGTGCGTGACCGGGTGGTGGACTGCGCCGTCTTGGCGGCCGCGGGCCTATGTCGGCTCGGACGTCAGCAGGACATCTCTGACTTCTTCACCCCGGACCAGATGCTGCCGGCGCCGGGGCAAGGGGCCCTGGCCCTGGAGATCCGGGCCGATGACGACCGGCTGCGCGAGCTCTTGGCCCCCGTACATTGCCCCCAGACCGCCACCGCGGTGGAAGCCGAACGTGCCTTCATGAATGCCCTCGGCGGCGGCTGTACCCTCCCCGTTGCCGCCCTTGCCATCGTCGAGAATGGTGCCCTTCGACTCCGGGGACGGGTGCTCTCCCTGGACGGCAGCCGCTGTCTGGACAGCCAGGCCGAGGGGCGCCCGGAGGCCCCCGGCGACGTCGGCCGCGCCGCCGCGGCGGCGCTGCTGGCGCAGGGAGCGGCCGAGATCATCCGCGCGGTAGAGCGCGAACTGCAGAATAGCGTGGCCTCATCATGAGCAATTCTGGCATCGTCTATCTGGTCGGCGCTGGCCCGGGTGACCCTGGGCTTCTGACCCTGCGGGGCCGGGACTGCCTGGCCGTGGCCGAGGTGGTCGTGTACGACTACCTGGCTAACCCCGAGCTGCTGGCGCACGCGCCGGAGAGCGCCGCCCGCATCTATGTCGGCAAGCAGGCCGGCCAGCACACCCTGACCCAGGAGCAGATCAACGCGCTGCTGGTCGAGCACGGCCTGGCGGGACGGCGGGTGGTGCGCCTGAAGGGCGGCGATCCCTTCGTCTTCGGCCGGGGCGGCGAGGAAGCCCTCGCGCTGCACGCGGCCGGCGTCCCCGTCGAGGTCGTTCCCGGGGTCACCGCCGGGATTGCCGCCCCCGCCTATGCCGGGATTCCCGTCACCCACCGGACCCTGACCTCGGTGGTCACCTTTGCCACCGGCCACGAGGACCCCGAGAAGGAAGAGCCCGCCATCGACTGGGCCGCCCTGGCCGCGGGCGGCGGCACGCTGGTGTTCTACATGGGGGTCGGAAACCTGCCGGGCATCGTGGCCCGACTGACGCAGAACGGCCGCAGCCCCGATACCCCCGTGGCCCTCATCGGGCAGGGGACGCTCCCCACGCAACGGGTCATCGAAGGCACCTTGGCCAGCATCGTTGGGCGGGTCGAGGAAGCTAAACTGAAGCCGCCCGCAATCATCCTTGTGGGCGAGGTGGTCAGCCTGCGCCGCGAGCTCCAGTGGTTCGAGCGCAAGCCGCTGTTTGGCCGCACGGTGGTGGTGACGCGGGCCCGCACCCAGGCCAGCGACCTGGCCGCCGGCCTGCGCGCGCTCGGGGCCAGGGTACTGCTTTTCCCCACCCTCCGGATCGTCGAGCCCGCTGACCCCGCTCCCCTTCAGGATGCGGTGCGGAGAATCGCCGATTTTGATTGGATTCTGTTCGCCAGCAGTAACGCCGTGGACCGCGTGTTTGCGGTTCTCGCCGCCGCGGGCCGTGACACCCGTGCTTTGGCCGGCGTTCGGGTCGGCGTGGTCGGTCCCGACTCCGCCGAGCGGCTCCAGGCCCATGGCCTCCGCCCCGATTTGATCCCGGCCCGGTTCACCTCGGCGGCCCTGGCCGAGGCCCTGCGCGCCCGGGGCGACCTGGCGGGACAGCGCCTCCTGCTGCCCAGGGCCGACATCGCGCCATCCACCCTCCCGGACAGCCTCCGCCAGGCCGGCGCCGTGGTCACGGAGGTGACAGCCTATTGCACCGTCCCCGACCGGCCTGACCCGGCCGCGTTCCAAGCGTTTCGCGACGGCGCGGTCGAGGTCGTGACCTTTACCAGTTCCTCGACGGCCCGCAATTTCGCCGCCATCATCCGCGCGGAACTGGGTACGCTGCCGACGAATGTCCTCTATGCCAGCATCGGCCCGGAGACCTCGCGGACGGCTCGAGCCGAGGGCATCAGCATCGGCCTGGAGGCCCAGGA
>CAILKC010000534.1 GCA_903834675.1 uncultured Victivallales bacterium
CACGGCCCAGGAGTCTTGGGCGTAGAGCCGATCCTGGAGATCCGACAAGGCCGCAACTCCGGCCGCGAGGACCTCCTTGGCGAGCGGCTTCTGGCTGCTACCGATGCCTCCGGTGTCGCCCGGATCGACGTCCTTGAGGCGAAAAGCGCTGCCATTGCTGACACGGTAGGGTGCCGAGAGATCTCTTGCCTTCCGGGCGCTAGCATCGAGCTTCATGTCCATGTCCTCTGTTCTCGGTTCACTGAATCCCGGCTTCGTCCAGTCTTCTCAGCAGCGCCTGGTCCTGGCTGGACAGAGAGGACTTGGCGAATGTTCCTTGGGTTCCATCCCTTGCCCTCAGCCATACAGTTGTACCCGACGAGCCGGCGTAGACTGCTGTGACCTGTCGGCCGTTTACATCGGTCCAAGTCCGAAAGCTCTGCGCCTGCGCTCTCAGTTCATCCCTTTCCCGTTGACGTTGTTCTGCAGCAGCCTTCATGTCCTCCTCGGCCCTGGATTGCGCCTCGTCGGCCCTCTCCTGCTCTGCCTCAACCTTCTGTTGCTGTTCGGCAGCGATCCTGGCTTTCTCCCTGTTGTCCTGGAACCACGCGAAGGCGGCAATCACAGCAATGATGACCACGACAAGGCAACCGATGCCCTGCATGGCCTCCTTCTGCTTCCTCTCCTTCTCCTGCTGTTCGACCTTCCTCCGGTACTCTTTCATCAGGGGATCCAGCTCCCGGTCGATCAGCGCCTGAGCCCCTGCCCTGATCTCCCCGCAGAAGCAACATTGCCCACCGGGCTTCGCGAGGTAGTAGTCTGCGGTCCAGTGGTGACTGCATGTATCGCGCTGATGCCTACTCATGGCCAGTCCGCAGATTCTGCACTTACCTGACCAAAAGTGCTCCTCCGCGAAAGACTTTGCCCTGCCGAGGTCGAGGGGGGTCGCTTCCTGCGGTGGTGGCTCAAGGCGGTCAGGCTTCTGGAAGGCAGTAGCCACGAACTCGTGGTGGCACTGGCTCTGGAGCAAACGGCTTTGCGCCTCCTCCTGCTCGTTCCTTATAAGGTCGGCCTCCATCTCTTGCTGGTACCTGGCATCATCAGCCGCCTCTGCCTGTTCACGGAGTACGTCCAGTTGCCTCTGTTGTAGCCTGTTGGCTTCCCTCTGACCGTCCTCCACCTGCCGCTGGTGCTTGATCTCGGCCTCGCACCTCTGGCAGGTTCCGCCGTAATAGCTGTCGTTTCCGCACCTGGGGCATTTCATAGGTACGCCCCCTGCAGGCACTCAACATCCGCGTTCGACGGAATCTCCGCACCCAACTCATCAGGACCAGTTTCGACCAGACGACAACGCGGCACGAGATGCAGACACGCACGAGCCACTCCCGCCCGCAGAGCTTCATCCTCCAGGAAATCATTGGTGCGAATTCCACGCAGGATGAACTCTGCCGGGGTCACCGGCATGTCAAAGTAAGGACCAAGAGCTGTCAGCAGGATTCTCATTGGCTCGCCATGCGTACTGTTACTTGCCATGCAACTGCGGCGCCAAGCAGGCACGGAACCCCAGGTTGCGGTACGCGCTACCTGGGTTGCACCCCCTCCGGTTGGCCGAGCGCACCCCAAATGCAAGGTCACACCAGCTACCCCCGCGGAACACACGTTCGACGGTCGGTTGCAGGTTCACCGGGTCCGTCGTGGGACTCTTCGCGTAGTATCTCGCCTCGAACCAGTCCAGACACCACTCGAATGCGTTCCCGCTCATATCGTGCAGTCCCAGTTCGTTTGGTTTCTTCAGACCCACTGGGTGCGCCCGACATTTGTTGATGGAGACGCTATTGGCGTCCCACTCTGAGTCGCTCAGTCGCTCGTTGCCCGAGTTCGCATGGTACCACGCCACTTCGTCTGGGGTATGCGAGCCACTGTAAGTGTGGTATACCCGAGATTCATACCCTCCCCGCGCCACGTACTCCCACTCCGCTTCAGTGGGCAAACGGTACTCGTAGCCAGCTGGCAGCCGCCCCCCTGCGCGCTCCCGCTCGGTCAGCTTTTCACAGAACGCCACCGCGTCGTTCCAGGTGACGCTGTCGACAGGGTTCCGCGCGTCCTTGACCTGGCTGGGATTGGTGCCCGTGAAACCCTCGTACTCCGCCTGTGTAACCTCATACTTCCCCATCCAGAACTTGCGAGAGATCCGCACTCTGTGTTTTGGCGTCTCTTGTTCTGGCCCGCTGTATGAGCCCATCCTGAAGCTGCCGGGGGCGATCCCCACCAGATCCATTCCGAGGTCCGGAACCGTGAATGACCTGCCCGACGCGAGTGCGTCGACAACCGCCGCGACGGCCGCTGCCAACTCCCGCTCCAACTCCGCCAGCAGCGCCTTCGCACGCTCCTCGCTCGGCCGCAGGGAGAGTACCAGCCCTGCAGATCGCCTTGCCGCAGACCAGTCGCCCTGCCTCTTTGCGGCCAGCATTACGGCGACCGCCATCTCGACCTGCGATTCCAGCAAGAGTGTCTTTGCAGGCTCGCACCCCGCGTTGATCGCGAGCGCCCCTTCAGCAGCCGCTCGCATGCCGCCCCAGTCGCCCCCGGTCCTCGCGGCTACGGCTACTGAGACGAGACGCCTAGCCTCGATTCGCTCGGTGGCAAGTGCCGCCGACTTTGCGTATGTCGCGGAGGCTGAGTCCCATTGCTTCGCCGCCTCGGCTAGATCGCCTTGCCGGAATGCGACAGCCGCAGACTCTCCCAGCCCAGCTGCCGCCGCGAAGAGCTCCACAGCCTCGGTTCCGGCACTGGCAGCTTGCGCAGCCTCACGCTGCTTCTCCATCCCGGCCCTGGCGGCATCGGCTCTTGCGAATGTTGCGAGGAACTCAGCCGCGGGCCGGTGACGCTTTACAATCAAGGGGGCGATCTGCAGCGCGGCTTCCACCTTCCCGCTTCCAGCAGTTGCACTGAACGCAGCCTTACGACTGAGGAACCTGACCTCAGATCCGGCCCAGACCGCCAGACCTACCAGCACCGCTGCCGCCACCGCAGCGACGCGGCGCTTCCGCCGGGACTGCCGCCTAGAGGCCTCAGCCCTGCGAGCCTGATCCGCAGCAGCGGCCATCTCAACCGCACGGCGTCTTGCCGCATCCCTGCGCTCTCGTTTCTCGCGGGCCAGACGCTCCCGCTCCTCCCGTTCCTGGCGTTCCCCCTCTACCTGCGCCTGCCGCCGCACTTCCGAGACACCGGGGAAGTTCCTGCTGTCCGCATCCAGTTCATCGCACAGCGCCAAAGCCTTGTGCCAGTGGCCGCGGGCAAGTGCTTGTTGGGCTTCCGTAAGTCTCTCGGTTCGTTTGTTCAGCAAGTCACAGTGTGGGCAGGTTGAACCCTCCAGATCGCCATGCGTCTCGCAGTGGTAGGTGGGAACCGCGGACTTACTGCTGCCGCAGTCTGGACAACTGGCGCAAGGCTGGTCGCGCACGGCCCCGCAGGCGGGACACACCCATTTCTGTGTGATGCTGGCGACCATACGTCTATCACGCCCCTCCCATCAGGGGACACCGGCAGGACACGCGATGCACCACGGACGGGCTCTCCCCCTTCAGCACTAGCCGCGGACGGGTCGGCGCATAGTGCGAGGTTATCGGCCGTACACGCGCACTCGACAGCTCTCCGACCCTATGGTTTTCGACGTGCTGATGGGAGTCCCAGACAGGTCGGCGTGTTGCTTCGTGGTACAGCACTGAATCAGGCTCTCGTGAATGTCCCGGACCCTTCCAACATGTTCTGCTGTCCGAAAAGGCCGCGTTCGAAGTGCGAGGATGTCTCTCCTTGATTGCTGGACACCGCCACCTCGCGTGTGCCGTCAGGATAGCATCGGCGCGGATCCCACGCAAGATGATCTGCGCCGGGTTCAGCGGCGTGCCAGGGAAAGGACCGGAAGCTGTCAGTCGGATTCGCATCGGCAGACTTCGTGGGCACCGTGGTTCACTCCCTCGGGATCCCCCCAAGCAGCGCCTTCGCCGCCGCGGAAGCCGGGTCGAGGTTCAGCGCCCTCTCCGCCCAGACCTTGGTTCCAGCCATATCTCCTTTGCGCTTGGCCTTTTCGGCCTCGGCTATCAGCCGCCCAACGCGGACTACCTTGGCCGCCTCGCCTGCCTTCGCGAACTCCGCGCGCGCGGACTCCCATAGCGGCGTCGCTTCCTCAGACTGCCCGTTGTCGAACGCAGTCTGCGCGGCCTCCGCAAGCCTCACCGCGCCGTTCCATGGCTCTTTCGCGTCATAGTACGCGCCCGCATACCTGGCTGCCTCCTGGGCTTTGGAGGCTTCCTGAGCCTGCCCATGCGCCGCAAGGTACTGCGCTGCCGGCGGGTAACGCTTCGCGATGAGAGGCGCCACGCGCAGTGCTGCTTCGTCCTTCCTGCTCTCAACCGCAGCGTGAAACACCGCCTTGCGCCTGGCGAAGCGCCTCTCGATCCCGCCCCAGACTGCCAGGCATGCGATGATGACGGCTACCGGGGCTGCGATGCGGCAACTCCGCCCGAGCCGGCGTTTCCATTGCTCAGTAAGGCAGCGGCGTTCCTCCGTCAGAGCCTTCTCGGCCGCGAGGCGTTTCTCGGTCTCCCTGCGCTCCTGCGCCTCGAGTGCCAGACGCTCCCGCTCCTCCCGTTCCTGGCGTTCACCTTCTGCTTGCGCCTGCCGCCGCACTTCCGAGACACCGGGGAAGTTCCTGCTGTCCGCATCCAGTTCATCGCACAGCGCCAAAGCCTTGTGCCAGTGGCCGCAGGCTAACGCCTTCTGTGCCTCTGCGAGTTCACCGGTTCGTCTGTCCAGCAGATCGCAATGCGGGCATGTCGCGCTCTCCAGATCGCCATGCGTCTTGCAGTGGTAGGTGGGAACCGCGGCCCTGTTACTGCCGCAATCGGGGCACAGGGAGAACGGCACATCGTGCAAGGCCCCGCAGGCGGGACACAGCCATCTCGGTGTGATGTTGGCGGCCATACGCCTACCATGCCCCGCCCATCATGGGACACCTGCAGGACATGCAATGAACATCGGACCGACTCTCCCCCTCTAGCGCCCTTGTCAACAGGGGTAATACGCCTTCACCAGGTCAACCGGGATCGTCAACCGGTGGACCTCCGGGAGATTGCCTGGACGATGACGCGCAACACAGGGCGTCCTTGCGTACTGCTCGCCCCATTCCCCGTCCTGCCGACAACACAAGGTATTCATGGTCAGAACCGGATTCGCTTTGTAATTGGCATAGTAGTCGAATCGCCTCTCCACGTGGTCATGCCCTCGAACCATGCGGGCAACCGGTTGCCCGATCACCGATGCGGCACGGGCGCAGAACGCCTCAAAGTCAAGTATCCCAAGATCGCACGTCTTGGAGTTCCGATTCGGGACGCGCTGCCGCGCGCGAGGATGCAGCCGCGTCCACACGAAATCCTGGAGACACTCCTTCGCGTTCAGGCTACCTACGGTCTCTATCCTCGCCAGCAGGTCCGTATGGGGTACGCCGCCGTGCGCGGCGATCAGGCCGTCCGGCAGGAAAACGGCCCTTGGCAGGGCCGCCCCGAGCCTGGCCAGGCCCTTACCGATCCTGCCTGCGATAGGATTCTTCGTTGCCTCCCCGTTCAACCAGTCCGCAAACTCAGCGGGGCTCACCAAGGACACGAAGCTTCCCGATGTCTCGCTCAGCTTGAGCGCTTCATCGTGGTTGCCAGCCAGCCACAGGATCTGGCCAGGGCGGTCCTTTACAAGGGCCAGCACCCGCAGGGCGACCTCATAACCATACTGCATGCGGTCGAACAGGTCGCCCAGAAAGACCACGCACGGGAACGGGAGCTTCTCCCTCATGGTGACTTGGTCCACGTAGCCGAGCACGGCCTCCAGCGCCAGGATGTCCCCGTGTAGGTCGCCGACGAACCACAGGTTCCTTGGCACATCGTCTGCCTTCCGCACGATCAAGACTTCCGGCCGTTCGCATTTCGCGTCAAGGGCAAACCACCAGGGAGCCTTGCCGCCAACCCGCGCATCCAGCCAGTCGGCAAGCTCCTCCGCTCGCGCCCGAATGTGCCGCGTAACCGCGGAAGGATCAGCGCATGGCGCGAGGTCATCAGCCGTACAGGCGTACTCGACGCACCTGGAGGTCTGCGGTGGCGGCGACGGCCCCACACCGACATCCACGGTCTGTTGTTCCTGGGGTTTGGCTGCCGCTCCAGGCGCTGTCGCCGCAGGCGATGGCGACAGCGCCGGCTCACATTCCAGCAGGAGCTTCCGTACCAAGTCCGGAAACCCCCTTGCAGCATCCAGGCTGACTGTGGCACCCGCGAAAGGACCGTCCATCAAGCCCTCCGAACGTTTCCCCAAAATCGCCAGCACGGCGCTCACAATCGCCTCCTTCTGCCCGCCCCAGTTCGCGGTCCCAGCCATCTCGACCAGCGTGACCTCTTCTTTCCCCTCTGGGAACACCTGCCAGCCGCTCTGCATCCACTTCACTACCATATCTGCGTCTGAGATGCTCAAACGCGCCGGATCTCTGAGCAGTATAGCCAACGCCTTTTGCTGGACCTCCACTGTGACCTTAACGGTGACATCTTCACTAGCGCGCTGGATGCGACGCTTGAGATACGCGATGACATCCTCCTCTATCCCGTACGGGGTGAGGACTAGCACCTCGTATGCCACCATGAGCGGGGTCTCCTCAACGGCATCAAGTCTTCCATCCTCCACTATGGGGATCAGGAAGCTGTTGACGAAAGTTCGGACCGCCTGGTCGCCGTCCATGCGCAACTCCAGTGCGGAAGGCACTGGTGGCGCTCCCGGATTCTGCTCTTCTCGCATTCCTACGTCTCCGTCAGAACCACGTTTGAACAAGTTCATGATCCACGTGAGAGCCTAATGCTAGCTTTCGTACAGGATAGCCACTACGAGCCTCGTCTTCTCCACGCCTGGCGTCTTCCTGGAGCCGATGGCGATGATGTCGCCGGCCTTGATTGGGACTGGCGTGTCTTCGGGGCACAGTGCGCCATTGACCATCGTCGGGTTCGTGGCTGCCTTGTTTGTGACCACGGTCCAGGACTTGAGCGAGTCATCCTTCCTCAGGCGGAACTGCGGGTCCGAGGCGAAGCGCCCATCGTCTCCGGCCAGCGACCGAATCGTTCCTCTCCCAACATCGGCATCCAGCCGCAGCGCAAGGTCTGTCCCGGAGTCCCCGGTAAGAACAATGGTTCCCAAGGTGACTGCACCGCAGGCTTCGCATGCCCTCGGCGTGTCCACGCGGTTCTCCTGACCGCACTTGCTGCACGTCCAGGCCATACTCCTCACCCCTCCCCGATCGTGACCGTCATGGGCAGTTTCACAATCCCCTTGGCCTCGCGGCCGACAGCCAGTACATCGCCTGCCTTGAGTGGGGTCTCTCCTGTCACCGCCTTGCCGTTGAGAAGCGTGTCATTGGATGCCGCCACAGGTACAACAACCCATTGCCCAGATTCCAGCCTCCTGAGCGTGAACTGGGGATCAGACATATACTTAGCGTCCTCGCCCAGACTCTTGCAGAGAGCTCTCCCAACGGGCGTAGTAATGTTAAACTCCAGTCTGCCCCCGCCGGCCAGGAGACCCAACTGTGTCGCCCTCGATGCGGGCGGACGCGGAGGAGGTGGTGGCGGTGTGGACGGCTTTGGAACTGGCGCCGGGGCGGGCTTGGCTGCCGGTGGCACGCTAACCGGGAGGCCCAGCAATGCGATGTGAACTTGCTCTGCCGTGGGGCGCTTGGAGGGGTCAGGGTTCAGGCAGGCATAAAGCGCCGCCGCAATAGAGTCGTCCGTAACGGGGTTGATGGACCCCCGCAACCGAGGTCTGACGGCGGTATGGCCTAGTGCCGCCTTCTGGTACTCCCCATCGTCATCGCAGGAATAGGGGTGGCCTTGGGCCAGCAGTTCGTAGAGGATGATCCCGCAGGTGAATACATCAGACGCCGTGCCGGGGACCTTGCCGGTGAAGTGTTCAGGAGAGAAGTAACCAGGCGTTCCCGTGTATCCCTGCGTTCCGTGCCAGGGCGCTCGTTTGTCGGCCAGAATAGAGAAATCCAGGTCCACAACCTTGAGCCGGTACCCGACCTCAATCCTGCTGTCCTGAATCAGGTATAGGTTCTTGGGTTTCAGGTCGCAGTGCACGACCTTGGCGGCGTGCAACGCCTTCATCCCGGCCATGAGCAGACGAGCAAAGGTGAGACGTTGATCCCAACCAACGGACCCAGGCGCGCTGCTGGCCTTTCCCAGGTACTCCGCCAGGTCATTCCCCTTCTCCACAAACTCGAACGCCTGGTAGAAGCACTTCTGGCCACTGGCCTCCGACTCGAAGAACTCGATGAAGCGATAGGCATAGTTCTTTGCCGAACTCGATTCGATACGCCGCTTGAGCTCCTTCTGATACTCCACGTATTTGGGGTACCAGTCGACGGATACAGATGGGGACTTGTACTGCTTGAAGAACACCCTGCACGAGTCTGCCGTCGCAACAGCCTCGTAGGCATTGGCGAAGGCCCCTTTGTTCAGGAGCCTGACGACTCGATAGAGTTCTACTTGCTGGTTTGGCCTCAGGTTCGTCGCCATATCGTCATCCCGTGTTGGCGGCCTTGGTCAGCGGCCGGTGAAACTGCCACCACATGCCACCCAGCTCTTCTGCCCGAACAGGCCGCGCTGCACCTTGGCTTCAGGAGCACCTTGGTTAGCCGAGACGGAGACAGACTTGCCGATGTACTCCAGAACCTTACGGAACTCGACTCCAGCCAGCCCACGGCCAGTTTGTGCGTCATCGACAACCTCGTACTCGGATTTGTCGGCGCTGGCAAGTTCCTGGTAGATCGGGGAGTCAGGCGCCACTAGGAACAGCATGACCCGTTGGTCCTGAACCTTCTTGATCAGATCCGCAACCTTGGCCTTCTGCTCTGGTACAATCGATCCCGTTTCAGCGGGCTCATCCGTCAGCATGATCACGACCCGGTGGCATTCCTTGGCGGGCCGCCATGGAAAGTCGAGGCAGAAATCCAAAGCCACAAGCATGACCTCGTCTCCCTGACACACAACCTTACTGAGCCCCGACTGGAACTGGCCCTGGTCTGCCGTGAAGAAACGTCCGCCGCCCTGCATGAAGCCGCCGTAGAGCGCAGCGTGGCATTCGTCGTGGAAAACGGACCGATCTTGGAACACCGTTCCACCGCTGCCAGACTCGGCCGTTTGGTGCGCGACGAAGTCCAGGCGGAGATCCCATTTCTGCTGGCCATTGGACGTGAGGCCGGTGATGAAGTCCGAGATATGCCGCTTCACAGCCTCGATGCACGGCTGCATGGAGGCGGAAGCGTCCAGGCAGAAGACCACATCGGCGATTCCTCTGGTACTCATGACGTTCCCTCACCTTTGGCCTATGGGTCACAGCACCTTCGACGCCCCGCGACGACCATCACCGTTACCGGTTCACAGGACTTCTGCCGCCGCCGACTTGCTGACACTGGCAGCCAACTGCTTCAGCGTCGTCTGGAACTTCTTCTGGTCGGCGGTATAGACGTCAAGGCTCACCTCGTTGCCAGCGTCGTCAACGGTCTGTTCATACTCTGACTTGTCGGCCTTCGCCAACTCGTCGTAACACGGGCGCGGGGGAGCGAAGATAGACAGGATCAGCCGGTTCGAGTTCACTTGGTTGATGATGTCCGTGATGCCCCCTCCGGCAGCCTCGGGTATGGCAATCTTCTCCGTGAACGGCGCATCGGTGAAGACAATGACAACCCGGGCCGCGCTGCTGCGGTAGCGCCATTTGGCCGGGTCTTCCGTATCTTGCTTCCCGATCTGCCCCATGTTCGCCAGCTTGTAGATGGCATCGAGCAGTGACTCGGGGTCATCGCCGCCACCCGTCGCAACCAGCTTGGCCAGTTGCCGCTTCAGTTCCTCGGCGTCATGCGTGAACGGATTGTCCTCATACCAGTCGCTGCCATCCACTTCGAAGTCTCGGTACCCGACCACCTTGGCGCGCCAATCCTTGACCGGGCATGAGTTGTTCGCGTCTTTGGTGGTCAGTGTGCCAATGAAGACATTCAGGTTCTCCTTCAGCCGGTCAATGCAGTTCTGCATGCTCCCGGTCGCGTCCATCAGGAACACGATGTCCACGACGCCCTTCACTTTGTCTGCCATGGTAGGTTCTCCTGTAGTCGACCCACGTCGCCAAGATAGGCATCTCTGCCCTACGCTCTCCTCACTTCCTTGGAGGACCCCAATAGCGGCTCGGCCCGTCCGCCGCCACTTGCGCCGCCCGTACCGCCACATACCTGGCAAACACCAGTTGCATAGCAGGTTGGGCAAGCGCTTTGGTCCGCGGGGCTCCCCCGTCCCGTATAGCCTCGCTTACCCGACCCCTTGCAGGCGTTACATCCCCCTGTCCCATTGCACTCAACGCACCGTTGGTCCATGTTGCCGTCTCCTCGAATCCACCCAGTTCTAACCCTCAAACGCCCCCTCAGGGGATACAGAATCCACGGTCCCACGGCCGCATTCGCATACGACGTGGGAACTGGGGTCGGCGTCTCCCCGTGTTGGACCTACAGGGCCCAAGGCATCCGCACGCAGCACACCAAAGATACTGTCTTCGTCTGATTGATGGCGGGTCAGACTCCCGCCGATGCTAGTGGAAACTCCCGTGCATTCTTCACGTCGTGCGTTGCCGTGATCGTGCCACATACTCACACCCAGGCCAGTTGAGCGTGCCGTCGGACAGACGTACTCCGCAAACGTGGGCGAAATCACAGTTCTCGAGATCGGCCTGTGCTCTTGCCTCCGTGTCTTGTCGCCCTGGTTTGCGGCGAAGCACAGAGTCAAGCCGCACTCTCTGGTTTACCCTTGGACAGTCGTATGTCTCTCTATTGCGTTTGATCATCGTTAGTTCTCTCCTTTGTTGGCCATCGCAACCGTCATTGGCGCGATGACTTACCCTCCGATTGTACAACATTCTCGGGAAGTAACTACTCAGGTACCCCGGGCAACGCTGGCGGAGCTCAGGGCTGAGCGGGAAGGTAGCGTGCCGGAAAGGTTGGTCAAGGCGGGGTCTTGAGCGGCGGCTTAGGTCTGGCAGATCTGGGAGGGGGCGAACGGCGCGCC
>CAILKC010000535.1 GCA_903834675.1 uncultured Victivallales bacterium
CGCCCCTTCGGGGCTGAAGAGGCAGAGGCGAACCCGCGACTTCCGCGTCCCCGCCTCGTCTCTCGACCCACCACGGCTGGCTGGCCCTCAACCCTCTGCGGTTCTCGCACAAGCGAACCCCTACGGAACTGACCTGCGCCCGCGCTCCATGATCTCCCACGCCTTGGCGAGGTAGAACCGGTAATTGGCCAGAGGCGTGCCGTTGGTGATGCGGTGGTCCAGCCCGAGGACGCAGCCGCCGCTGGCGACCATGGGTGGGATCTTGTACTCGAGCTCGGCCGTGATCTCGGCCTGGCTGCGCCGCAGAACATGCTTATCAATGCCGCCGTAGACCGCCAGGCGAGTGCCGTAGCGCTGCCGGACCTTGACGATGTCCATGTTGGCAGCGGGTTCCATGGGGTACATGCAGTTCACGCCGGCCTCCAGGAAGGCGGGGATCACGGCGTTCATGTCGCCATCACTGTCCTGCTCGAACAGGCGGGCGCCGCGCTCCGCCAGCAGGTCCCAAACCCGGCGGTAGTACGGCCGGATGAACTCCCCGACCTGCTTTGGCCCGGCCAGCGGCCCCGACTTGCCGGCCATGTCCTCGTGGACGCTGAGGATGTCGACCGTCACCACCCGCGAGACGGCGTCCAGGACCCGGACCGCCGTCTCGCCGACGGTCGTGAGGATGTCGTGGATCAGCTCCGGTTGCTCGTAGTACGCCACGCAGACGCCTTCCTCGCCCATGAGCTGCCGGGGCAGATCGAAGCCGCCGGGGATCCCCACGACCGTGGCCCGGCCCGCGGCCAGGTGCGCCCTGGTCGTGGCCTCCCAGTTGCCGGCCAGGCGCGCCTCGGAGAACTCGTAGAGGTGCCGGATGCGGCGCCAGTCGTCCATCGTCTTCACCGGATGACCGCTCTCGGGCAACGGGATGGTGGCCACGCCCTTGTACAGCCGCATCGT
The DNA here is from genome assembly GCA_903834675.1 of uncultured Victivallales bacterium. The sequence goes on from CAILKC010000535.1 coordinate 946, forward strand.
CCGGCCCAGGCTGTCGCGCGAGAGCACATACTCGTCGGTCTCCTCCAGCACGCGGGCTTCACACAGCCCTCCCACCTGGCCGGTGTTCACCGGAATGCCGCCAGTGGCCGGACAACGATAACGGAAAGCGGAGAAGTCCAACTCCGCCGGCGTAGCGCCCTGCTCCAGCCACTCCTCCTTGAGGCCGATCAGCGGGCCGAAGATCTCGGTGAAAAGCGGGCGCTCATTGCGCCGGAAGGTCATGTGGTCGAGGTACTCATCCCGCCAGACCGTCGGCGTCTTCTTGATGGCCAGGTCGCTGTGGTTGGGCCAGAGTAGTTTACGGGGCATGGGGAAGGCCTCTTCAGGGTTCAGGGTTCAGGGCGGTGCGGACTGCGCAGCGGCGGCGCCGGCCAGCCGGTTGGCGCCACTCAGAGCGCCGGGCGCGCCGCGGGCATCCAGGTCCCGCGGCGCCGCGGCCGGGAACACCTCCGCCAGCGGTACCAGGCCCCTCTCGATGAGCGGCTGCGGATCGGCGGCAAACAGCGAGGCGAAGGCACAGGCTTCGCTGACGAAGTAGAAGTTGCTGCGGTAGTTGGAATCGGGCTTCAGGTAGTACCGCGTCTCGGTCGGGTGTCGCCCGAGATGGAAGTCTCCCAGGCGCCGGAAGGCCTGCGCCACCCGCTCGTCCCCGGTCAACTGCCAGTACCGGTACAAGCCCTGCGGCAAGACCGCGCCCCAGGCCGGACTGGGGTAATGACGCGCTGGCTCTTCGTAGTTGGGCACGGACCAGCAGCCCAGCTTCGGGTCCTGCACGCGCAGCGCAAAGTCAACCAAGCGGTTCAGGGCGCGCCAGTGCGCCGGGTCTCGGCTCAACTCGTAGACCGAGGCCAGGGTCAGAATCGGGTTGCCGGCCTGGCGGTCGCAGTTCCACATACTGAAGGGCGGCTGGGCCTGGTAGGGACCGTCCGGGGGCAGGTTGCGCACCACATAGTCCGCCAGGCCGACCGAGGTCTCGCGCAGGCGCTCGTCCCCTGCCATGTAGTAGATCCAGAGCAGGCCTTCGGGCCAGCCGGCGTGGGCGAAGTCGGGCCGGTCGACCTGGTGGCCTTCGCGGGTGTCGCCGGTGTGGACGTAGGCGCCGCCGGTCCAGGCGGGGGTTGCCGACACGTGCGCCACATCGATATCGACGAAATGCCGGGCGGCCCGTTGCGCGGCCCGCCAGAACTCCGGGTCGCCGCTGCGCACAAACTCCAGCACCAGCGTGGCCACGTAGTTCCACTCCATATTGGTCCACAGCTTGCTCTCGGTGCGCACGTAGCCGCAGCGGTCGAAGGTGTCGCCCCAATCCTCGGCGCCGTAGCGCATGTGCTCGGCAAGCAGGGTCTTAAGCGAGTGCGCAGCACCAGCGTAGTAGCCCTCGAAACGGCTGTCACGACGGTCCGTCACCGGCCCAAACACCCCGGTCTGGCAGTAGTATGCCGGCGTCGATAGCGCCGTCAGGGGATCGAGAACCGCGGCCAGCCGCGCCTCACGGTCCGCGGCGGCGAGGCTGCCGTCATGGGCGACCAGCGCCACCTCCGCAGTCAGCCGCGTGCCCTGGGCGAAGCGCAGCACCCGGCCCTCGTCGGCAGGCCAGATGCCAAGCTCGACCGTCAAACCGCCCCGGCCCTGGCGCACGGCCAGGCTCCGCGGGCCTCTCTCGACGAATTCACGGACTCCCACGACGAGACCGGCCCCGGCGCCACGGAGGTCGAGCCAGCCGTCGGTGCGCTCGCCCGAAGCCACGACGACGGCGCCGGCGCGGAGCGTCCACTGACCCTTGAACTCGGCCACGGTGTTCCCGCTGCCAGCCTGCAGCAGCGCCTGCGCCGTGCCGTCGAAGGGGACGGCTACCGTCGGCCACTGGACCGCGGTGGGCTCAACCCGGATACCGTTCAGGACCAGGACCAACTCCGTCAACGGCGCCGCCCGACCGCAGCCTTTCTCGGGCTCGTAGGCCTCATCCGACTCGTTGAGCACCGAGAAACGCAGGCTCAGCGTCTGCGGCGCGGACTCCGCCAGCAGGGCCTCAAACGCAATGGGCGCCAGGCTGCCGTCCGCCGTCACGAGATGTCCCTTGAGGCAGACGCTGCCCCGGGCGCCGCCCCCCGCCGCGGCGACCGACTCGACCCGCAAGCGCTCGCAGCTCAGGCCCGTGGCGGTCCGCAGACGCACCGCGGGGGGCTGCGATACCAGCACCCGACCCGCTAGCGTCAGCCGGTCCCAGACGCCGTCCTTGACGGTGACCTCGATGGCGCCGCAACGCATCGTCTCCCCGGCCGCGGTGGGCCCCGGCGACGAGAGTACCGGCGCTGTCGGCACCCCGCGACCGTACTCGACCGCCAGGTCCTTGTTGATGGCCTCGCCGTCGACATCGGCCTGAAACTGCAGCCGCAGCCACTTCACACTGCCGTCGGGCCAGAGCACCAGCGCTTGGGTGGCCAGCTCGGAGGCTCCCGCCACCCGAATCCCATCCCCAGGCCGGAAGGCGCCGCGGGCAAAGGGCAGGCCCGCGCTGACCCACTCCTGGCGGCGCGACACGCCGCGACTCTGGACCAACCGCAGCCCGGCCCGCTGCACGGGCGCCGGGCTCGGCGCCGGCGCCGCTGTCACCGGCCTCTCCAGGCCGCCCGCGGCGTCATAGACGGGCATCAGCCGCAGGTAGTCGACGTAGATGGGACCGGGATTCCCCTCCGTGCGGAAGCGGTGTGCCACCCAGATCGACAGGCTCCCGGTCACCTCGAGCAGCCCCAGGTTCAGCTCACCCGCGCCGCCCTTGACCTGCCGCCAGGCCTGCCCGTCGAGGGAGATCGCCGCGTCGCGCTGGGGGTCGGACAGGATGACCTCGTACGGCCCCGGCAGCAGGCCCGTCGCCGTCAGCTTCAGCGCCGGCAGGTTGCCTCCCTCCGCGGCTGAGAGGGAGTCTGACTTGATGACCGTGTCCTCGGAGAACAGCCACGGATTGCGAGCGGGAACAAGGCGGCAGACCGCCCACCGACCCTCGCCGTCGACATCCGCGTCCGTGACCGCCTCTGGCGTCGCCACGAGGTCTTCTGCCTCGAGGAATACGCCAGTGCGGAAACGGGCCTGCGCCGTGGGCGAACGCGCCGGCAACAGGATGCCGGTGGTGTAACTCGAAAGGGGCGGCAGGTTGCGCCGCAAGCGGACTTCATCGATCCAAATCTCGGCGTAGCCGCTGCCCTCAAAGCCGACCCGGGCCGCCATGCCCTCGCGAGCCGTAAAGACGACCGAAATCCGCTCCGGCTCACCCGAGCGCTTGCTGATCGGCACCTCCGCCAACGGGGGCAGCGCCGTCGCGGTCGGGCCGACAGGCCGAACCAGCAAGCGTGTTTCGGTGTATCCCAGCCGGCGCCGGACGCGAGCGGACAAGGTGTACTGGGCACCCGCCTCGAGCGTCACCTGGTCTCGACTGCAGAAATCCCACGTCCCCTGCTCCCTGAAATCAATGTAGGCAGACTGGGTGTCTCGAGCTCGCCGCGGCTCCAGAGTCATCTGGCACTTCCCCGCCTTGCAGACGAACTCCCACCGTCGGCTTACGGCGGCGGGGTCCGCGAAGGTCTCCGTGAACACGGCGTCAGGCTCGACGGCCCCAGGGGCGGCTCCACGGGCCTGCCGTCCCAGACGGTAGCGAGTCGCGATCTCCGCATCGGTCAGGGCCCGACTGAACACGACGACCTCATCGATCAGCCCATCGAAGGTGCGCGCCCCGGAGCCGGCTACCTCGCTGCCGCCGCCGATGTTGCCGATGAGCAGGGGCTCGCGGGACGGGCGGATCGTCCCGCGCCACTCTGCGCTCACCCCCCCTTCGACGCCATTCACAAAGAGCTTCTGCTGCTGGCCGTCATACCTCCCGACCAGGTGGTACCACTGCTCGAACTCCACGGCTTCCCCCCAGGCGCTGTTGTGCGTCTTTCCCTCGGAGTCCTGAATCACGAACGCCAGTCCCCAGCCCAACCCGGGATGCATCATCAGGCTGTAGACGTTGTGTTCGACCACCCGGCCATAATCCCCCTGACCGGAACTGCGCGGAAAGATCCAGGCTTCCACGGTGATGGCATCTGTCGGGCTCTCGACGTCGCGGTCTGCGCACCTGACGACCCCGCGGTTGCCGTCGAAGTCGAGAGCGTTGCGCCCTTCGGCCTGGGTCCAGCCTACTCCGTGCAGGCTGGCCTCGTTGCCGCGACCGCTGGCGTCGGGGACGAGGTCGCCGCGCCCCGCGCTGAAGACCCAATGGCCCAGCTCCGCCTCCGCCCCCATCACGGGCGCCGCCAAGCAGCACACCCACACGGCCACACAGGTTGCGGCGTGCGCCAGCCGCGGCCCTGAAAAGCATGGCCGCAGGCCGGGTGCCGGTAGCGGCGGGGCTTGCCTGCCTGGGGTCAGTGCCAGTACTGTCGTCTTCATGAATACCTGGCGCCTTGGGGTCCCATCCGGCGGGTTGCCGCGGCCGGGCCGGACTGCGGGGAGGCCGGAGCGGGGATGACGACCAGCAGGAAGTCATGCGCCGTCGCGCCCAGGTCGAGTTGCGCGTCAGCCTCGATCTGACCGTCGCGCAGGGCCTGCCGGGTGGTGAGGTCGTAGAGACAGAGGCGGTGCGAGCCCGTCGGCAACGGCCCCAGCTCGATCCGGCAGGCGACGGATTCAGGCTTGCGGTGCCAGCGCCCGGCCAGATGCTTGTTGCCGCTTTCGATCAGGGCGTGGTTCGCGGTGTTGCAGAGGTAGGCGACGAGGGTGTGGTGGTCCGCTGAGCGCAGCCAGTAGGCGCGGTAGCCGCGCGACGTCCGCAGCGGCCGCTCCGCCAGGCAGGCGGCGGGGAGCTCGGGGTCCTCATACGGCTGGCGCGCATCGCAGACGATCGTGCCGACAGGCGCCGGGGCGTCTTCGACCAGATACCGGGCCATCAGCGAGCGGGCGGAGAACCAGCTCTCGTACTGGCCCAGGACCCGCCGCTGTTCCGGGTCACTGAGGTTCGCGGCCTGCACGCGGATCGCCAGGCGCGGCTCTTCGAACCCTTGCGACCAGTCGACCAGTTTGCGGGCTTGACGCAGGATGAGGTGCTCGTCTTCGGTGCATAACTCGTCCCAGGTCAACATGATCGGTGACCGATGGACCAGGCCGATGTAGAAGGTGTCGCGGATCCGGATCCGGTAGCGCGGGGTTCCCGCCCAGGTCTCCTCCAGACCCATGAAGGTCGCGTAGAGCGGCGGGCACGGCCAACTGCCTTCGCCCATGAAGTAGTCGCCCAGTTGTAGCATCTTGTACTCGATGCCGAGGTCCGTCTCCGGATACAGGTCCAGGCCGGCCCAGTACACCCGGCTGCCCTTGAGCTGTGGCTCGAAGCCCTGGCTGAGTTCGTGCGGCAGTTTGGTCAGACGGATGATGGGCTCGCAGAGGAAGATGTGGTTGGCATCCAGGCGAGTCACAAAGCCCTGCGTGTCGTTGACCCGGCCCGGCCCCACCATGTGATCGCCTTCGCCGGAGGTGGACATGGCCCCGAGCGCCGTCTCCTCGCGAAACAGGGCGATGAACTCGGCCAGGTACTGGTGGAAGAGCGCCGTGAACGGGGTCGACGGATCCTTCCAGTCCTCGTCTCGGAAACCTGCCTCCAGGTACTGACGCAGCACGGGCGTGTAGCCGTTGCGGCTGGGGGCGGCGACGGTGCCATAGGGGTAGTGCGAGAGCGCCATCAGCAACGAGAGCTGGTGCCGGGCCGCGATCCGCAGCAGCAACGCCAGCTGCTCGGCGCCGTGCGGAGCCAGGTGCCCGCCGGCGTCCAGCTTCTCCCAGACCCCCCAGCCCTGGCAGAGATGGATGAAGTCCCAGCCATTCTCGGCGAGGTACGCGAGGCGCTGTTCGAGCTCCGCCTCGGTGAGCGCCTCCCAGTAGTGCCAGTGCTCGCCGGGTGGCGTGCTGCGGTCCCAGTCATCCCACGCCGCCTGCCCTTGAATCAGCCTCTCGCCCGCGCTTCCGACCTGCCTGAAGGGAATGGTCCCCGCGAACGAACCGGTCACCGGCCCCAGAGCCTGGGTGCCCCGGACCAGGGAGCGTTGGCTCGAGTTGTAGGTGAGAAACGAGCCGTCGGAGACCCGGACCGGCAGGACGGCGGCGGCCTGACCCTGAGCATTCCACGTCACCGCGCACTCGCCCATCTCCGCCCCTGCAAGGGTGCCGCTCCAGACGCCATCCCGTTCCTCCACGGGGACATCGCGGCCCTGGCACTCGGCCGTCAGGGCGATCCGGTCCCGCCTGAGCAGGTTCCCGGCGGCGTCCACAACCACCGCCGCAATGGGCACTCCGGCCCGGGCCGCCGTGGCGCGGGTGCGCACCACCGGCAGGCATGGCACCACCGCCATCCGGCCGGGAAAGCTGACGGTCGCCGTGAGTGCCGCCGGCGCCTCCGGCGTCTCGGTCCAGACGCCCAGAGCCAGATGCAGTTCGGCGAAGCGCAGGGTGTAGCCCTGGCGCCGCCAGGCAGTGGCCAGGTCCAGGGTCACCGAGCCCGGCCCGCTCAGCCACTCGCTCGCCAACAAGGGAGCCCCACTGCGACCCTTCACCAGAACGCAGACCTGCCAGGCCGCGCTGGCGTCGGTAACGGTCACCTCCAGCACCGGGTGCTGGTCCAGGTTCACCTGCAGTCCCGGCACCACGACCGCGTCACGCTGCCGGGCCGAACGCTTCCCGAAGAGCAGCGCGCCGCCCTGGTGCCGAATCTCGTTCACGGGATCGGAGAACCAGTCCGAGGCGCGGGCCTCGCCGGTCAACGCCAGCCTGCCGCCCAGCGCGTAGCAGATGAGATTCCCCGCCTCTGTGCTCAGCCAGCGCAGCGTCCGGTTGAAGGTCCAGGACTGGTCGAAGAAGGCGCAGTACTCGGGCTCGTCGCCGCGGCGCCCACGGCGGCGTTCGTGGTAGACCTCGTCCTCGTGCCCCTCCACCGCAAACCGGGGGCGTTCGAGGGGCTGCGTGGGCGCTGTACTCGGGGTGTCCATGTCCATCCTTTCGGCCTTCGGTCTTACCGGAACTTTCGTTCCTCACCGTTGAATTCACTGCGGAAATTGACGCCGCCGGTGACGTCGTAGTAGAGGAGATCGTCCTCAAAACGAGACTCTCCCCCTTTCTCAACGACCAGTTTCACGAAGAGCTGGGTGTTGAACTTGGGCGTCTCAAAGCGCACGGACGCCGGGGCTGAGAATCCAGGTTCGATCGTCAGCGCACAGCTCCCGCGGTCCCATAACCGGTTGCCCGGATGCCCTTCGCGGACTTCCCAGCGTAAGACCAGGTCGCGCCCAGAGAACTCGTCGTTGAAGACCAGGAGGGTCCGCTCGACCACGGTCGCAGCGGGCAGTTCGGGGGCGCGAACGGGGAAATGCCCGAAGGCGTCGGCCTTGCGGTTCATCCGCCAGAACTCGACATCAAGGGCAAGCAAGGGCTGACAGGCCTTCTGTAGCAGGCAGATGCCCGGATGTGTCCAGGGGGATGGGAGGTTATTTTCGCCGTAGACCGGATGGCGGTTTTCCTCCGTCAGAAAATCGGTGTTCTGCACGCCGGGGATGCAGGACGCCCAGCTTGAAAGGAGGCTGTAAGGTCTCGCGTCACTGGCACCCGCCGCCCGGTAGAGGGCGATGGCTGTGGCCCACCAGGCCAGGCCCGTTGGCGTGGAGCCGCGCACCCAGTTCGCCTCGCCGATGCCGTAAGGGCGGTCGTCCAGCGGGATCACGGCGTCATTATGCTCCAGCGGAGTGAAGAAGACGCCGCCCTTCTCGTCATGGGTCAGATAGTGCTCAATCCAAGTGAAATCCAGCTTGGAAAGAAGCGGCGCAAAGATCTCCTGCGGGTTGAACCGGTCGCGGTCGCAGACGAGGAAATCTTCGAAGATCGGCCGGGTGTCGTCCAGCGCTTTGATGGCGTCGTAGAGCTCGACGTGGTAGCGCGGGTCGCGGTTCTGGGCTTCGTTTTTCGCGCTCCAGCGGACGATAGCCGGGTGATTGCGGTCACGCCGGACGATGTCCTGGAGGCACTTGACCTCATGGAATCCAACCCCGTCTTCCATGTCGAACCCATTCCAGCGGCAGGCGCTTTCGCCGATCAGCATCAGGCCCATCTCGTCACACACCTCCAGCATGTAGGGGGTCCAGGGGCCCATGTGCTCACGCTGGCAGTTGTAGTTGAGCCGCAGAAAGTTGTCCACCGCCTGGGGCCAGCCCGGATTCGCCGCGCTTGGAGGCAGGAACCCGGGCAGAGTGTCCATCGCGTCGCCCTTACCGCCATGATCGATCCGGTCGTAGTTTGCGACCTGCAGGTTATCCCCGCGGAAATTGAGGCGAATCCCGTTCAGTTCGAAGTACTTTCCCGCCTGCCGGAGTTCGCGGAAACCGAAACGGGTCGAGCGGGTGTGGACCGGGGTGCCGCCCTCGAACAAGGTCAGGTTCAGCAGGTGGAGCTTGGCACGGTAGCCCTGGCGGTACGGCAGATTCGGCCACCAGTAGCTCTCCGGGGGGCACCCCCACTCGCAGGGACCGAGGGTCACCGTCTGGCTTTCTCCAGCGGCAAGCACCACCTCGAGATCAGGAAGAGTCGGGTACAGCCAGGCATCGCCCGTGCCGGAGGCCAGGGCACCGCCGAGGCGAATTCGGCGTTCGCGGGCCGCGGCATTGACCAGGCGAATATCCGCTTTGAGGGAGCGCCCCTCGACGGCGGTTCTGACAAACACGTCATCGATATAGACCTCGGGATAGACCCGCAGCCAGGCGTCGCGGAAGATGCCACGGGCAATGCACTCGCACCACTCGGCCCAGTGCGGGGCGATCGGTCGGCCATGCTTCCAGGCGCGGACGGCAATGCGCAGCAGGTAGCTCTCTCCGGGCTGGACGTGTGGCGTCAGGTCCACCACCTGCGGGGTGAACGCCGTGACCTCCTCATGGATCTTCCGCAACGAGGCGGAGTCGGCACCGAGGAAGTACTCCGCCTGATGGTTCACCGCGCCCAACTCCAGCCGCGTCACCTGCGGCCTGCCGGAGTCGGGAATGGTGATGCGGGTTTCATAGGTTCCAGATTCGCAGGAGACCCCCTGCTTCAGCCACCCGCCGCCGGGGACGACAAGCGTGGTCTTGGTCCCGTTCTCGGGAGTGAAGTCCCAGCGTCCGCTCAGGTTCACGTCGATCACCTTGACCTCCCTCAGTTCCCGGGGCACTTTTCCAGGCGCACATTGTCAACCCATACCGTGCCGGTCGCCTGATCGAGACCGAAGAGCAGGTAGAGTGTTTCCACGTCTTTGGGCACCTCGAGGACGCCTTCCCGTGGCGTCCACCAAGGCACAGTACCGCGCTCGAGCTGGTTCTCTGCGGACCAGCCCAGATTCATGCTTTCGGGGACGCTGCCCTTCTTCCGCTGGGCCCAGCCGGAAGCGTAGAACTTCCCTCTGCCCGTCCGGGGGCGGAGGTCGCGGGCGCGGACCTCGTAGGTCATAAGGTACGTTCCTGCCGGCGGCGCCGCGATCTGCTGCGCCCACCAGTATTCGCCGCGGGCCATAGTGGCGGCATCGAGCGCCTCGAGTTTCAGACAGCGGGAGCCGTCGCGCCCTTCGTTGACCCACTGCGCCACGCCGCTACGCGACGGGCCGCTGCGTGACGGGCCATTGGGCGTGTCGCTGACCCGCTCGACCGCATTCCAGGCAACTGGCTGATCGGCGCCCTCTTCGAAACCGCCGTTTGTTGCCAGGTTCGCGGCGCCGACCGTCCCTGGCAGCGCCAGCGTCAGGTACCCCGCGCCGTCCCGCCGTGGGGTCGGGTCCGCCGCCGAGGCCCAGCCCACCCAGCGCCGGTCCTCGCCGTGGCGCAAGCGCAGGTCAAAACGGAGCCGGCTGAGGGTGCCGGAAGCCGCGGGGGCGCAGGCGTCCAGCGGGATTTGCCATACGGCCGTCCAGCGGCCCGGCGCGGTGGCTGTGGCATACCTCGCCGCCTGCCCAAGTCGCTGGGCGCTCCGGGCCGACGCGCCCGCCTCTGTCGAGCTCTTCCACGCCCCTGACGCATCCCCGTGCAGAACAAAGGCCTCCCCCAGACCCGCTTCCGTGATGGGCTGCAAACAGACCTCCACTTCAGCCGGACTGCCCGACGGCCCGGGAAGGCCAACGACAGCGATATACAGACTGCTGCCGTCAGAGAGAACGTGCGCCATGCCCGGGTGCTCACTCACCTCGCCAACGGCACTGAGCCGTTCCACCCGCAGCGCTGGCCCCCACTCGCCCGCCTGCACCTGACCGTCAAGCTGGGGGGCAACGACGGCGCGGCAGGCTCTGGCGATCGGAAGTCCGGGCGCCGGCGGCGGTGGCGGCGGAGCCCGTGGCGGGTCGCGCTGGCTTGGCGCTTCGATCACCGGCCACGAGGCCCGCTCCGGGCTCTCGACCAGGCCCATCTGCTCGATAGGCAGAGGCTTGAAGCCCAGCGCCAGCGCCGGCGAGTCAGGGCGCAAGCGGTAGTCATCCTGGTCAGGGTTGACAAACCGTGGATCGGCAATGAGCGAGTGCGTGTCCCAGCCCGCCGCGCGCCACTCCTCCCAGGTGCCCCCCGCGGGCAGCCCCGTCTGGTCGCCCTCGCCGCCTGGGTGCCAGAGCAGGTTCCCGTCAGTTTGCTGCAGCGTACAGTCCTCGAAGTTGGAAGCCAGATACGGCTTCGAGTTTGGACGCTGAGAATATAGAATGTTGCGCAACAATATGTTGCCAGACATACTCCAGGCGCCAGGCCCCGGCGCTTCTTTGCCGGTAAGGCCCGACAGTGACGGGCTCTGGCGTGACATATTCCCCAGGGTGATCTGCGACAGTTCGCCGTCCACGAAGAGGTTATTCTCGACCGTGTTGTTCCAGCCACCGTGGAGGTGAATGCCGCCCCGCCAGGCGCGGTAAACCAGGTTCCCATACACCGTGGTGTCACTCAGGTAGTCGTCCAGATAGATACCCCACGAGAAGAACGGCGTCTGGTAGACGCGCTCCCCGCGCACCATGCCGTGTCCGACGCTGTCGGCGACACGGTTGAAGCGCAGGGTGTTCCTCCCCGAGCCGCCCTGGGTGTTGACCCAGCCGTAGATGCCGGCGCAGTCGTCGCATTCCAGGCTGCTGTGGTGGATGTAGTTATACTCGATGACGTGGTCCCAGCCGTCGAAGTTGAAGGCGTTGTAGGCGGTATCGTGGATCAGGTTGTGTGAAGCCGTATTCCGCTGGCCGCTGATGCAGATGCCGGAACCCCAGCCAAAACTGCAGACCGTCATCTCGCCACAGTGGTGGGCGTAGTTGTTGGTGACCACGTTATCGGTGCAGATGTCGTCGCCGGCGGTCTTGTAGTACATGGCGATGGCGTGCCCGCCGGGGTAGCCAATGTCATTCCCCGCGATGCGACAGAAACGGCTGCCGGCGCCCATGACGATCCCCGCGCCGCCCACCCGCTGCACCGTGCAGCCGATGATACTGCAGTGGCGGGCCGCGCCAAGCGTGACGCCGTCTTGCTCGCAACATTCCAGCCCGAGATGCAACAGGCTGACGTACTCAACGAACTGTTTCGCGCCCGGATCCCCCTGGAATACCACCAGGCTCGGCAGCACGGGAACCAGGGCGCCCTCGCTGGCTAAGGCGCCGCCGGGAGGCTGGAACCACACGGTATCGGCCGACTGATCGAGATACCACTCGCCGGGCGCATCCAGCTCCTCCAAGGCGTTCTGAACGTAGAAGCGGTTGCCTGCCCAAATCTCACCGACCCCTTTGGACAGCGTGATCAGCCGACGCTCTGCATCCAGGCTGGCGATGGGCACACGCGGATTACCCCAGGCGTAGTTGGGAAAGAGGGTCACCTCGACCTCCTTGAGCCGTGCCCACTGCCGTGGAAAAGCCCCGGCACGGTAGCGGATCTCGGCCTTGTTGCCGCCTTCCGAGCCCGGCTCGCAGTACAAGAAACCGCCCGTACGCGGCCGTTCCGGGTCGCGGTTCGGCCAGCGCGCGATAACCTGCCGCTCGCCCCGGTAGAAGAGCTGCCGGAAACGCCGGCCACCCAGCCCCAACTCCGCCAGCGAGCAGGACCAGACCTCGCCCTGCCCGCGCCTCCAGCCGGTCAGCCTGCGGCCGCCCGAAAGCACGGGCTTCTCACCCGGATAGGCGGCGTACGAGATGGGGCACTCAGCCGTCCCCGAATCCTCCGGCCCGAACCGCAACGGCTCCTGCAAGGTGTAGGTCCCACCGCAAACCAAAACCCGCACCGGCGCCGTCAACGGGCCGCGGGCCTTGCGCTGTCGCACCGCATCCCTGGCTCTGCCGACGGAGGCAAATGGGCCGTCGGTACGGTCGCGCCTGGGCTTCGCCAGCGTGCCGGACCAGGAGTCATTGCCGTTCGTGGCAACGTAGTAGTCGGCAGTCTGTTTCCCGGCCTCGGCCGGTTCCACCTGTCGTCCGCCCGAAAGACACCCCGCGGCGATGAACAGCAGAAGCACCAGGCTCACTGCCGGCAGCAGCAGACCTCGTCTCATGGTACGTCCTCTCCTCTGACCCGCAGGACTCCGAGCTGGCGGCGGGACTCGGGCCAAGACCCAGCGGGGTTGCTCATGTTCATCGATAGTACTTGACTTAGTCATGACTAAGTTATACTTTCTCAGGCATGGAAACGGTCACCACACACTACGCCAAGACGCACCTGTCGCGCCTGCTCAAACGGGTCCAAGCTGGCGAGTCCATCATCATCCTCAACGGCAAAGCCCCGGCCGGGTGCCTGAGCGCTCCGGCGACCACGCCCCCGCGGCGACCACGGACAGGCACGGTCACGTCCGAACCTGTCCGCTGCGCCGCCGACGCCTTCGCCCCGCTGGACGAGCAGACACGGAGGGAGTGGGGGCTGTGACCTATTTGCTCGACACCTGCACGTTCGTCTGGCTGTGCGCTGAACCGAACCAACTCTCGCAGACCGCACGCCGCGCCATAGAGGATCCTGACAGCGACTTGGTTCTGAGTGATGCTTCCGTACTTGAACTGGTCCTGAAATGGAGTGCAGGCAAGATCGTCTTGCCGGAGCCGCCCAGAACCTGGGTTGAGCGCCAACTCGCGACGTGGGCCTTGCGCTCCATCCCCCTGACCCGCAACGACACATACCGTGCCAGTGAACTCCCGGATCACCATCGCGACCCCTTCGACCGCCTGCTTGTCGCCGCCACGCTGGCGGCGGGTGCGGTCATCCTGACTCCTGACCAGGCCATCCAGCGCTATCCGGTCAGTTGGCGCTGGTGACGATTGCCGCCGATGCCTTCGCCCCGGCTCATGGCCTCGGCGCGCCGTCGCCCTGGTAGGCCTCCTGCACCGCCTGCCAGGCCAGCTTGCGGTTGCGATGATAGTCCACCACGCCCTTCAGATTGATGCCATGCCAGTGATGGTTCACCGGCTTGGAGGGGTCGCGGTAGTCCTGGTAGAGGAATGGGAACGTGCCACAGACGCAGGGGTATTGCGCCGCGATCTCGAGGGTGCGGCGGATCACGGCGGCCTGGTAGTCCTCGGACCAGAGGTCGCAGGACAGACTGCGGTAGCCGGGGGTGGCATCGGCACCAAACTCGGTCAGCAGCACTGGCTTGCCCAGGGCGGCTTTTTCGGCCAGGCACTCCTCGAGCTTGGGAATGGCGATCGGCAGGGTCACCGCGGGTTCCGTCTCGCGACAGCCGTCGTGCGAGCAGAGGTCGTACCAGCCCCAATACTCGTTGACGCCAATCACATCCACCAGGTCCTTGACGCAGCCCACCCGCCCGTAGAGCGTCGCGTAACTGATCAGCCGGCTCGCGTCGAGTTGGCGGACGCGCTGCACACAGGCGGTAAAGAAGGCCACCGCCTCGGGGTGCTCGGTGTTGCATTCGTTGCCGACGCTCCAGAGCACCACCGACGGATGATGGCCCGCCTGCGCCACCATCTCCTCGAGCATCTGCAAAGCCAGGGCATGCACACTGCCCTGCGCAAAGGCGCTCCCGCTGGCAGCGCTAGGCGGGTCCACGCAGTAGATCGGCGCTTCGAGCCAGAGCATCATGCCGCGCCGATCGCATTCGTCAATGAACTCCTCCGCCATCGGGAAGTGGCTGCGCAGGCAGTTGACCCCCAGGGCCTGCAAGTCGTCGAGATCGCGCCGGTAGACGGCGGGATCGAAGCGCACCCCCGTGGCCGGGTGGTCGTACAGATAGCAGATCCCCTTCAGCCGCAAGGGTTCGCCATTCAGCAGGATGGCCTGCCCGCGGGTCGCCAACTTACGCGCGCCGAAGACGACCTCGGCCTGATCCTCGCCCGCGGCGGTCCGCAGCCGGACCTGACAGCGCAGCAGGTTCGGCGCGCCCGGCGACCACGTGGGCAGACGAGTATCGTCAAACTCCATCTCGAACGACTCGCCCTGACCGCGCAGGTCGCCGTACACCAGGCCATTGCCGTCGACATCCTTAATCTCCACATCCAGGCTCCAGGCCGTGTCTGGCTGCGGCAGCCGCAGCCGCACCGCCAGCTGCCCGCGAATCCCCTGCCCACCAGGCTCGGCCGTGACCCGGACCGTCTCGATCCGAGTGCGCGAGCTCACCTGCAGCCAGACGTCACGGTGGATGCCACCATAGTTGTACCACCCCAGCACCGCCGGCAAGCGTAGCTTCAGATGCCGGTTGTCAACCCGTACCGCCAAGCGATTACGGCCAGGACGGATGGCCGCGGTCAGGTCCAGCGCGAAGGCGGTGTAGCCCCCTTCGTGCGAGCCAACCTGCTGACCGTTCAGGAACACCTCGGCGAGGTAGTTCACCCCGCCAAAATGCAGCGTGACCAGGGGTTCCGGCGGCAGGTCGTCAAGCTCGAACTCCTTGACGAACCAGGCTACGCCCTCGAAGAGATCATAGCGCGCCTGGTAGAGGTTCCAGCAGCCCGGCACCGGCACCGTCTCCCAGTAGCGCAGCGAGGTCGGCCGCGAATAGTCCAGCTTCCGGTGGTATTCCGGATCCTGTTCGATGCTGAAGTGCCAGAGACCGTTGAGAGAGAGTTTCATGTGTTCCGAGTTCTGAGTTCTGAGTTCCGAGTTCCGAGAGTAGGTCCCTGCTCCGACAGGGACATTCCATCCGAGTCCGAACAGATTTCGGAGCTACGCTGCTCCGCCGAACCCTAGTGCATCTCCACCCACCGCACCGCTGGCCCCGCGATGCGGGCCCAGGCCCGCAACTCGGCTCCCACGTGCCCGTAGCCCGCCGCCCAATGGTGCCCGATGCCTTCGTCGTAGATCCAGCGGATGATCTCGTCCACCGGCCGGGCAAAACTCACTCGTAACGGGTTACCAGGGAAGACCATCTCCGTGGACAACGCCTCACCTTCCAGCACCGCGACCTGGTACCCGGCCGCCACTGGCATCAGACTGACCAGAGTCACCGGCCCCGGCCGCGCCGGAAACAGCGAACACACCCCGCGGTCTGCCAGCCGCACCGGTGCCAGCGTGATGTCACCGCGCTTCTCGGCCAGACGGTACGAGCCGGAACCGCAGTGGGTGAACACCACGCTGCCGTCGGGCAGCGGGTCGAGCCAGTCGGTGTTGTGGGTGGCCTCGCCGGTCAGCCCCATCAGCATGAACTGGCCGACCACCGTGTTGACGTCACCCTCGCAGCCCAGCGGAATGCCCGCGTCAGCCAGCAACGACGCCGCCAGGCAGGCGCAGCCCATGAAGTCGGGGTAGCAGCCAAAAGCGAGCGCCGCGAGCCCTTCCTGGCGAACCGTATCCTGAATGGCCAGGTACACCCCGGCAGCCTCCCGACCAGCCTCGTCCGAGACGCAGACCTTGCCCGCCGCGGCGCGCACCCGGTCCCAGACCGCGGCCGCCGTAGCGGCATCCGCAGCCTGGGCACGCTTCAACAGCCCCACCAGATCGACGGTCACCACCCGCGGCCCGAGGGCCTGCTTCAGCGCCATCTCGTTGACCGCGACCTCGGTCATGCCGCGCACCCGCTGCCCGGCCAGCCCGATCCGCGCCCGGCGCAGCCGCCGATGCAGGGCCGCGGCGCGCAGGAAGGCCAAAACGCGGTCCAACGCCGACCCCGCCTCGATGGCGCCAAAAACCGCCTCAAAGGGCGTCCCCAGTTGCTTGAGGTAGCAGGTGAGTTGCTGCGTGCCGCAGAGAGCGCCCGTCTCCATCCCCGGCAGCGGCCACAGGCACAGCGGCAGCGAACACTCCTCCAGCAGGTCCAGAACCAGATAGTCCTCGAACCAGCTTACCGGCACGAAGGCAAGAGCCGCCGCGCCAGCGGCTGCCAGGCGGCGGCCCGCGGCCACCGCGGCCTCCGCCGTGCTGATGGCGCCCAACGCCACCACCTCGTAACCCGCCGCCCGCAGCACGGCCGCCAGGTCCTCGGCAGCCTGCGGCGCCCGCTCGGCTCCGACCTCCAAAGGGCTAGCCAGGGCGGCCACGGCCACCTTGCCTCGAAAAAGTGAATCCATCTCAGCACCTCTGCCTTTGCTCGCAAAAACCCGGTCACCTATCCCCGCCGGTGAAACTCAACCTCGATCAGGCGGGGGTGGCTGAAATAGTGGCGGGGGCCCCGTCCGCGGCGGCGGATCAGGGCACGCGGCAGTACTCCCACCAGAGCGCTGAAGACGCTGTTCGTCGACGCTGGACTTCCGCCTGGAGCACTGTACCATAACCTCCGACCGTCTCGTTCAGGATCGGCGCGTCTCCGGCAGAAGCGTCTGGCCCTGGAGCCCGCGCTGCCACGCCCGTTCAGGGTCCGCCGCGGCGGATCGTGGCACCCCAGATACGGCGGAAGCCCTGGCTACGCCCGAGCGGACCGCCGACTCCAGGCGAGATGCGGGTAAGCCGAGGGTTCTGCAAGAGCCTCATGCCTCATATCCTCGCATGCGGTAGGCATAGCGTCAAGCGCTTGTCTGAGGTATAGCAGCCAGAGGCGAGTGCCCATAGACTATGGTTGATGCAGAGTAACTACTCAGGTACCCCGGGCAACGCTGGCGGAGCTCAGGGCTGAGCGGGAAGGTAGCGTGCCGGAAAGGTTGGTCAAGGCGGGGTCTTGAGCGGCGGCTTAGGTCTGGCAGATCTGGGAGGGGGCGAACGGCGCGCC
>CAILKC010000536.1 GCA_903834675.1 uncultured Victivallales bacterium
CCCCGACCAGAGACGGCGGAAGTCCTGCCCTCAGGCATGACGGCCCGCCGACCTCCACGCCCTGCGGGCGGAAGAGACGGTCAGGCACGGCATCTCCAATCCGCCTCGCGCCAGATCGGCGCCAGGCGTGGAGCAGCGGTCGGCCCGACCGTCCCCCAGCACCCCCTACGGAACTGACCTGCGCCCGCCTTGACGTTGGCCCGGTTGACCAGACGACGCGCGCTGTCTTACATCGTCTGACATGAAGACTGCAACTCTGACAATTCGACTGGATAGCGATTTGAACGACCTGCTGACGAAGGCGTCTTCTCCCAGATCTCATGAGGGTCTTCCCGGACACCAACCGGCTCGCCAGCGCCACGGCTACGCTGGGGCTCTGTGCTGATCTCTTCCGTGAGGTGCTGCTCTCGCACCACCTCGTCGCCTCCCGTCCATTGCTGGACGAACTGGCGCGCGTCTTGGCGCTGGAGTTCGGTGCCGGTCCCGAGATCGTCGAGGACGTGCTTTGCTTACTACAGCAGGACACGACCCTCGCCGCGGGAGGAACCCTGCCGGAGGTCACGCTTGGGGACAAGGACGACTTGGTGATTCTGGCGGGGGCCATCGCGGGTGGCGCCGAGGGGTTCGTAACGGGGGACAAGGCAGTGCAGGCTCTGCACCGCGTGGGAGAGATGCAGGTTCTGAGTCCGCGGCAGTTCTGGGAGCGACTGGTGGGCCGACAATCAGCTGGTTTTGACCCTGCGGGGCGCGGGCCAGCACAGCCGTAACGTTCTCAGAGGTTCAGGTCGCGTCGGCAGAAGCGCCAGAGGGCGACGGCGAAGGTGAGCACCCAGGTACTGCCGCAGACCGTGAGCATTTTCCACAGACCGGGAAACCAGCGGTAGTCGACGCCCTGGGCCATTTCGTGGAAGATGACCCAGGGGAAGGCCAGGTAGTTGGTGAATAGCCAGGGGCCGATGCCGATCAGGTGTTTCAGCGTTTCGATCAGGATGATGGCGCCGAGGGTGGTTCCCATGGCGACGGCGGCACGGGTGGCGCTGACCGAGATCAGCAGGGCAAACATGACGACGGCGCCGAGCGGCAACCAACCGAGGACCACGGCCAACACCAGGCAGCGGCTGGCCTGAGCGCTGGTATAGATGACGCCCAGGCTGTCCCGAATGGGGCCGAAGTCATGCCGCAGCGCTCCCAAGGACATGGCAGTAGCCAGCACGATGAGGGTCAGGGCGGCCATGTAGAGGTGAGCGGCGATCACCTTGGCCAGGAAGTACTCATAGCGGCGCACGGGAGCGCAAAGGCCCAGGCGGATCGTGCCAGAGCCGGTTTCTTCGGCGAAGAGCTGCGCCGCGAACAGCGCGGCGAAGATCATGCCCATCTCCGTGAAGAGGGAGAGCATGACCATCTGGGTGAAGATCCAGCCGTTGAGGGCGCCCACTTCCTGCGTACGAAGGGTGGCAAAGAGGATCAGGCAGATAAGGCAGCAGACCGCCACGCCGATGCAGGCCAGTTTGCCATTGCCAGCCTTGATGACCTCGTTACGGAGCAGGCGCAGGATTCGTCTCATCGGTCGTCATCTCCCGTGGAGGAGAGGAAGAACTCCCGGAGTGTGCGTCGGCGCGGCAGCAGCGAAGCGATCCGGCAGCCGCGGTTGACGAGGGTCTGGGCGAGCCAGGCGCCGTCGCGTCCCTGCAGCCGGATGTCGTAGACCCCGTGGCTCACCTCGACGCCGACAACCCCCTCCAGCGCGGCCAGGTCAAGGGCGGGCGGCGGGTCCGCCGCAAAGGTCACCAGCAGATGATCCTCGTGCGGTGCCAGCAGGTCGCGCACGTTCCCCTCCTGGATCAACCTGCCGCGGTTCATGATGAGGACGCGGTCGCAGAACTCCTCGACTTCGGCGAGCAGGTGGCTGGAGATGAGTACAGCCAGGCCGTTTTCTCGGACCTGGGTACGGATCAGGTGCAGGACATCGTGCATGGCCTCCGGGTCCAAGCCGTTGGTCGGTTCGTCGAGCAGGAGCAGCGCCGGGCTGCCCAGCAGAGCCGAGGCGAGTCCCAGGCGTTGCTTCATGCCCTGCGAATAGGTTCCGACCGGGTCCCGTTGGCGCTGGTTCAGCCCGACTTGGCGCAGGACCGCCTCGATCAGCCGAGGATCTTTTACGCCCCGAACCCGGGCGATCATCTCGAGGTTGGTACGGGCCGACAGGCTGCCGTGGAAGGCCGGGGTCTCGACCATGGCGCCGACCTGACTCATGGCGCGGACGAAGTCCCGGCGGAGGTCATGCCCGAAGATGGCCAGGCTTCCCGAGGTGGGGCGCACCAGGCCCGTGATCATGTACAGGGTGGTGCTCTTGCCGGCCCCGTTCGGCCCCAGGAAGCCCACCATTTCGCCGGGATTGACCCGTAGCGACAGGTCCTCGACCGCCTGCGTCTTGCCGAAACGTTTGCTCAGGTGTTCGAGTTCCAGAGCGACGGCCGTGCTCATGGGGCGATTCTCCTTCCCGTCGCCGGCGATAGGTACACCGTCACCGCCCCGGTCTTACGGTCGGTCAACAGCAGGTCGGCCCGGCCGTCGGCGTTCAGGTCAGCGACCCGTTTGGCGCCCTGGTAAGGCACCTCGAAGCTGAGCGTTGGCGCCTCGGCGAAGAGGCGGGGCGAGTCCTGGCTGAGCCTGACCTCAATCGTCGTGACTCCGCGGCGGAACCGCAGATCGGGGCGGCCGTCCCCATTGAAATCGCCATCGAGACTGACCAGGCGGCCATCCTCGTCGAAGAACGGTGGCAGTCCCGAGAAGCCCAGTTCCCGGTCGGCCCGCTGCGGCAGCGAGCGGTCCGGGCGAGCGAGTCGGAGGGTGAGTCGCCAGCGGACGGCCTCATCGATGAAGGCGGTAACCGCGCTCTGCGCCGTCAGCGCTGGGGTATCGACCTCAATGAGCAGCAGGTCGGCGAGACCGTCGCCATTGACGTCACGGAAGGGTGAGGCAAAGCCGACCGCGGTGGAGTGATTCCATTCCGCCGGGATGCCACGTAGGCGCAGGACCTGATCGGGCTCATTGCGGAAGGCGCCATCGGCTTGCCGGAAGAACACGATGAGTGTGGTCTTGGGGTCGATGCCCCAGCGGTAACTGTAGATGATGAGGTCTGGCGCCGGGTCGCCGCCGAGGTCATGGTACGAGTAGAAGGTGGTGCCCTGCGACTCTTTGAAGCGTTCCAGTTGCACGGCCAGAAACGCGGGTTCGAGGGGAGAAGAGGCGGCGGGCGCGGGCGGCACGGCCTCTTGCTCGACGCCCAAGGCATAGGGTCCCCAGCCACCCGCCACGCCCCAGGGCGCCGCCCGGACCGCTACCGCCAGCCGGGCTGTCGTGGCCAGCGGCAGCCCGGGGCGGTCAGCGCCGCCCGGCAAGAACCGCAGGCTGGTCCCATCCAGAACCGGGAGCTGATTCGGCGGGAGCCACGGCAGTGACTCGGCAGCCAAGCGGCTGGCGCGCCCGATCCGTCCGGCAGGCCACCCTGACCCCGGCGCCAGCGGCTCCGGTTCGGCCCAATGTTGGTCTCGAACCGCGCAACGCCAGAGCCCGTTGCGACCGCAGTACACCAGGCTGAAGCGCGGCTGGTCGAGGGCGGCAAAAGCGTACCAGAGCGTGTCCTCGGGAAGTCGGTAGATGAGGGCAGGCGCCGCCGCAAAGCCCGAGGCAGAGCTTTGGAGGACGAGACAGACTTGGTTGTCGCCGGCCGCGATCAGGAGATCCACCAGGCCGTCCCCGTCGGCATCCCCCAGCGACACGGTCCGCTCCGGGGTCTGGCAGAACGCTTCGGGCAGCGTTAGCTCCTGGCGGCGGTAGGACGCGACGTCCTCCGCCGCCGCGGCGAGGCACAGCAGCGCGGGGCAGAGGAGCAGGAGCCGCAGCCGGGCCAGAGCGGGGCTCATGGGGCGTCTCCTTTACGGCTCAGGAAGACCCGCAGCGGGCGGCCACCGCAGGGCACGACCACATCCGAAATCCCGTCACCATTGAGGTCACGCACCAGCAGTTCCGCGACCTTCTCCACCTGGAAGCGGTGCGTCGGGCGGCTGCTGAAGTCTCCCCGTTTGCGGTCATAGGTATAGATGGAAATCTCATCGTCGGAGTGCCGCAGCAGCAGATCGCGAGTCCCGTCACCGTCGAAATCTCCGTCCACGTTGAGATAGCGGCGCACCAGGCTGGTCATCTTGTCAAACCCGAACTGGACCTGCACGCGTTCCACCGACAGACTCACCTCGCGCTCGGCGTCCGGCTCGCTGGCGTAGCCCGCGGCGGTGTGCCGATGCGTGCGCAGGCTGAGCATCATGGAGCAGGTCTTGAGCAGGTTCACAATGTCGTCACGGCCCCGAAAGCGCAGGTACCCCAGGAGCAGATCCGGTTCGCCGTCGCCGTCGAGGTCGGCAACGGCAGTCCAGGGCGACCAGTCGCTCTTGCGGAAGACCGCCACCGGCTCGGGCCTGAGGCCGCCCGTCTGCGGGTCGAGATCATACAGCCTGACCAGGACCTTGGGGGAGAATGTTCCCGGCAGAATCCAGGGTTCCTGGGGATTGTGCGCCCGGATGACCAGGGGCAACATGCCCGGGGAACGCGGCACGAACTGAATGCACTCGAGGTCACCCAGCGGCAGCGCGAAGGAGAGATCCGGTAGCGCCGCCAGGCGCGGGGCCGCCCGCCGTTGCAGGAAGCCGCTGAAGCGCGTTTGGCCGTCCGCGGCGCGGCCCGAGATGAGGACATCATCGAGGCCGTCGCGATTGAGGTCGGCGATCTCGACGCTGTAGGTCGTACGCTGGTGATACACGGCACGGGCATCCGGTCCCGTGAGTTCGCGCGGCAGGTCCACTGCCAGCCGACCAGCCGACGCGTAGGCTCCAACTGCGTCGGGCGCCCACACTGAGACCGCATCGGGTTCGGGAATGACCAGGACGGCAGGAGTTCCCGGAGGGCCGGCCAACGCGAAAGGAAAGAAGCTCGGCTCGCCGGCGCCGGCCTCCGGGAGGATGGTGCGCGCCGCGAGTAGCGGTCGGACGCTGATGGGGCCGGCGCCGTCGGGCAGCACCAGTTCGGCGACGTCGGTGGCGGTCATGACCAGCAGGCGGGCGGGTTCCGCGTCTCTCAGGATGGCGCTCCAGAGCACACTGGGCGCCTGGCTGGGCAGGGTCCAGGTGCGGTCTGGCTCGGAGGCGAAGCCCGTCTTCTGATCCTGCCAGTGCAAGCGCAGTTCCCGCTTCTGCAGCACGCACAGATCCAGCCGCCCGTCGCCGTTCAGGTCAACCCACGCCTGACTTTGCCCCGGGCTGGCAATGGCGGACGGCGTAAAGGTGACAGACCCAGCCGTGGCGGACAGCAGGGGCAGACTGGCAAGTACTGCCGTAGCGATGATGGAGACCGCCTGACGCAGGGCCGTCGCACTCCCAGTTGGCGCCCGTCTGTGGCAGATTCGGCCCGGGGTGCAGACCCGGCTCGTCGACGCGGTCGGCAACATAGCGCCGCAAACGCCATCCGGCAGCGGCTGGGGGCCGGTCGACCAGGGCTGCGGGAGCGCCTCACTCGTGCGGCGAGGTCAGGGAGACGCGGAGCACCTCGTTGATGGAGGTGATGCCGTGGGCGGCCTTGGCCAGGCCATCTTCGAGCAGGGTGCGCATGCCGCCCAGGCGGGCCGCTTGGCGGATGGCCTCGATGCCGCCACTCAACACCGCGGCCCGGACCGCATCGTCGGGGATGAGCAGTTCGTGGATCGCGGTACGACCCCGGAAACCGGTGCCGCGGCAGGCCTCGCAGCCGACCGGTTCGCAGAAGCCGTCGAGGTCGGCGCCAATCCGAGTCGCTACCTCCCCTGGCAGCAGAGCCAGATTGGGCGGCGACGGGCGTTTGCAGGCTTTGCAGAGCTTGCGCACCAGCCGTTGGGAGAGGACGCCGATCACGGCCTGGTTCACCAGAAAAGGATCCAATCCCATGTCCATGAGGCGCTTGAGCCCACCGGGCGCGGTGGCGGCGTGCAGCACGGTCAGCACCAGGTGACCGGTGAGGGCGATCTGTACGGCGATGTTGACGGTCTCGACATCGCGGACCTCGCCGATCATGACCACATCCGGGTCCTGCCGCAGGACGGCGCGAGCGGCGGTGGTAAAGGTAACCCCCCGCGACGTCCGGACGGCGATCTGCGAGACGCCGGGCAGGAGGTACTCCACCGGGTCTTCGATCGAGAACACATTGTTGTGCTCGCAGTCCAGTTCCGAGAGCATGGCGTAGAGGGTTGTGGTCTTGCCGGAACCGGTGGGGCCGGTCGAGAGGATAATGCCATTGGGGCGCTTGAGCAGGTCGCCGAGGCGGGCCAGGCAGTCCGCGCTCATCTCGAGGTCGGCCAGCCGGTGACGGACGGCGGAGAGGTCCATCAGACGCGCGGTGACGCGTTCGCCATTGACGGTGGGCACACTGCTGACCCTGAGGTCGAGTTGCTT
This sequence comes from uncultured Victivallales bacterium, assembly GCA_903834675.1. The sequence goes on from CAILKC010000536.1 coordinate 6,474, forward strand.
GCCCTCGATCTCCAGCCAGAGGCGGCCATCCTGGGGTTGGTCGGTGACGGCTGTATTCATGCCCGCCATCGCCTTGAAGCGCTCGATAATGCCCGGCACCTGGTCGGCGGGGACGTCGGCCAGAGGTTGGAGCACCCCGTCGATACGCAGGCGTGCCCTGGGCGCGTTCTCGCCGGGTTCGAGGTGGATGTCGCTGGCGCGGGCGACGAAGGCTCGGCGGATGAGGTCGCCGGCGACTTGGGCCAGGGTGTCGTTGGCATTCATGGGTCTACCTCCTGGTTGGGTGTGGTTCCACGCTTCCACCGGGCGCTCTCAGCCGGCCTGCCGGCGGAGGCCGCGGGTGGTTTCTTCAAGCAGGCGCTGGGCGGCATAGTCCTGTTCGCGCCGGGCGATCCATTGCCGCAGTTCGGCGCGGCGGACCCGGATCTGGCCCGCGACCTCGAAGGCCGGCAAATCGGAGGCGATCTGGTCGAGGTCGTCCAAGGTGATCCTGAGATAGCGGGCCACCTCGTCCAGGGTCATCAGGTCAGGCCCGGGCGCGGTTGGGTCGGCCGCAGGCAGGACGGAGCGCAGGCGCGCCAGGACCGCCGCGGGCACCTCACGGTCGAGCTCGGACCGGAGGACGTGCGCCTGGTGCGCCAGGCGCGCCATCTGGTCGCTGCAGGTCGGGCAGGTTTCGACGTGGGCCGCGAGCCGGGCGGCCGCGGCGTGGTGCAGGTCGCCGTCGAGCCAGGCGACGAGCCGTTCTGGGTCAACGGTGCAGGTCATGGCAGGTCTCCGGTTCATGGCGCAGGGCGTCCGCCAGGTGCAGGCGGGCTCGGTGGATAAGCGTCTTGACGGTATTGACCGGCTTCTGCAGGAGCTCGGCGATCTCCGCATAGGTCAGGCAGTCGAGGCCATACAGCGCGATAGCTTCACGTTGATCCGGCGGGAGGCGCTCCAGGGCGAGCAAGGCTTCGGACAAGCGTTCACGGCGGGCGTAGCCCTCGGCGGGCGAGGGAAAGGCCCTTTCCTGCTGGAAGACGCGGAAGCCGCTCTCCTCGATAAGCCGGGAGCGCGTGCGCGACCGCTCCAGGACAGCCAGGCAGCGGTGCCGGCAGACAGCCATGAGCCAGGCCCGGAAGTGCCCCTGAGGGCGATAGCCGACCTCGGCGGCCACGGCGAGGAAGGTATCCTGGAGGACGTCTTCGGCGGCGTGGGAGTCCAGAAGCACCAGGCGGGCGTAGTTGAACACGAGCCGTTGGTAACGGGCGAAGAGGACGGCGAGGGCGTCGGGGCAGCCAGCTGCCACCCTTACCATCAGCGCGTCGTCGTCAGCCCCGTGCATCGTGTGCGCCTCCGTTGCGGTCCTTCACACTATGAAGCAGGCGGCGCGCGCAAAGGTTTCAGCCGGGCAGCGTTTTTACCAACCTGTGCAATAAGGATGGGCCGAGGTATTCAGCCCCAAGGGGGCGTTTCGGGCGCCCAGGGCAACGCCCTGGGTCCCTGTCCTCCCCGAGGTTTGAGCCCTGAAGGGGCGGACCATGCGACCTCGGCGCGAAGGTAGGGTAGATGGCTCGCCCCTACAGGGCTCAAACCCGTAACCATTCTATTCCCAGGGCGTTGCCCTGGGCTGGTATGGCCGCGCGCCTTCAGCGCTCCAGACAGACTTCCTTATTGCACAGGTCGGTTTTTACCGGGGTTTCACGGGGTTCCCGGGGCCACCTCCGCCAGCTTGACAGCGATGTGCAGCTCATCGAGTTGGCGCGCCTCCACGGTGCTGGGCGAATCGGTCATCAGGCAGGAGGCCTTGGTCGTCTTGGGGAAGGCGATCACGTCGCGGATGGAGGGGGCGCCGGCCAGGAGCATGGCAAAACGATCGAGTCCGATGGCCAGGCCGCCGTGCGGTGGGGCGCCGTAACTCAGGGCCTCGAGCAGATGCCCAAAACGGGCACGGGCTTCGGTCGGCGAGATGCCCAGAGCGCTGAACATGGTCTGCTGCATCTCCGGGGTGTGGATACGGATGGAGCCACCGCCCAGTTCGGTGCCGTTGAGCACGATGTCGTAGGCTTTGGCACGGATGTTACCCGGATCGGAGGTCAGCTTGCCGACGTCTTCATCGCGCGGGCTGGTGAAGGGGTGATGCACGGCGGCGTAGCGCTGCTCCTGCTCGTCGAACTCCAGCAGCGGGAAGTCGACCACCCAGAGGAGGTTGAAACAGCCGGCGGGGATCATCCCGGTGGCTTTGGCGACCTCGAGGCGCAGGCGGCCAAGAGCCTCGCAGGCGACGCGGAGTTTATCGGCCACGATCAGCAGCAGGTCACCCTCGGCGGCCTGGGTAGCGGTCCTGACGGCGGCCCGTTCGGTTTCCGAGAGGAACTTGGCGATGCTGCCGCTGAGTTCCCCGGCGGCGCCGACTTTGAGCCAGGCCAGTCCCTTGGCGCCGAAGAGCTGCACGGTCTCGGTCCAGGCATCGATCTGTTTGCGGCTGGTGTGGCCTTGACCCTTGGCGTTGATGACTTTGACCACGCCGCCCCCATCGATGACCGCGCGGAAGGCCCTGAACTCGGTCTGCCGCAGGTCGGCAGTGAGGTCGGTCAGCTCCATAGCAAAACGAGTGTCGGGCTTGTCGGAGCCGTAGCGTTCCATCGCCTCGCGGTGCGTCAAGCGCAGGAAGGGCGGCTGGACCTCGCGCCCGGCGACCTGCTTCATCACCGCCACCAGGATCGCCTCGACCGTGGCGATGATGTCGTCGGCGGTGACGAAACTCATCTCGAGGTCGATCTGGGTGAACTCCGGCTGGCGGTCGGCGCGCAGGTCCTCATCGCGGAAACAGCGGGCGATTTGGAAGTACTTCTCCAGGCCGCCGATCATAAGAATCTGCTTGTATTGCTGCGGCGCCTGGGGCAGCGCATAGAAGTTGCCCGGATGCACCCGGCTGGGCACGAGGTAGTCCCGGGCGCCTTCGGGGGTGCTCTTGCTCAGGATCGGGGTTTCGACCTCGACAAAGCCCTGCTGATCGAGCACATCACGGACCACCTTGGTGATCCGGTGACGGAGGCGCAGGTTGTTGACCAGGCCCGAACGACGCATGTCCAGGTAGCGGTACTTGAGCCGCAGGTCTTCGCTGACCGAGGGGTCTTCGAGGTTGAAGGGCATGGGGGCGGCGCGGTTCAGCACTGTGAGGGTCTCGACCCCCACCTCGATGCTCCCGGTGGGTCGGCTGCGGTTGATCATGTTTTCCGGCCGGGGGCGCACCGTGCCCGTAACCGCGATGACCCACTCTTCGCGGATGTCGCGGGCGAGGGCGGCCAGCTCGGGGCGCTGGGTGGGGTCGATGACGAGTTGGGTGACCCCCTCGCGGTCGCGCAGGTCGATGAAGACGAGGCCACCGAGGTCGCGGCAACTGTTGACCCAGCCACTGAGGTTGACCGCCTGGCCAACGTGATCGCTGGTCAACTCATTGCAGTGGTGGGAGCGCACGTACTTGCTGTCCATCGTCGCACTTCCTTGTCTTGGCTACGGGCAGCGGGGCGTGCCGTCGGCCCGTCGTTCAGGCACGGGCAGCCGTCACGAGCCAGTCGAGCACGGCCTCGCGCGGCACGCTCTCCTGCTGGGATGCAGCCATGTTCTTGCAGACCACCGTGCCCGCCGCGAGTTCGCTGTCGCCGATGATGAGGGTCCAGCGGGCGCCGGCGCGGTTCGCGGCGCGCATCTGGGCCTTCAGGCTGCGCGCTCCGAGACCGGCAAGCACGCGCAGCCCGGCCGTGGAACGGCGGAGCTGCTGCGCCAGTTCGAGGGCGGCGACTCCGGCCACCTCGCCCAAAGCGACGATAAAGACATCGGCCGCCGCGCCCGCCTGCGCCGTCAACCCGAGGCTTTCGCGGGCCATCAGCAAGCGTTCCATACCCGCCGCAAAGCCGACGCCGTCGAGGGCTTTCTTGGCGCCTGGCAGGGTAATGCGGTAGCGGCCGCCGCCGGCGAGCGCGTCCTGGGCGCCGAGGCCGCTATGCACGACCTCGAAGACCGTGTGGACGTAGTAGTCCAGGCCGCGCACCAGCCGCGGCGCGAGTTCGTAGGCGACGTGAAGGTGGTCCAGGCCGCGGCACACCGCGGCAAAATAGTCGCGGCTTTCCGCGCCCACGAGGTCGACCATCTTGGGCGCCCCGTCCACCAGCGCCTGACAGGCCGGGTTCTTGCAGTCCAGGATGCGCCAGACATTGGCCGCCAAGCGGCGCTGGCAGTCCGGGCACATCGCCTGTGCCTGCGGTTCGAAGTGCTGTCGCAGGGCCGCACTGACGGCCGCACGGTCCTCCGCGACGCCGCGGGTGTTGAGTCGCACGCGCCCCCCTTGGACGCCGATGGCATCAAGGTAGTGGACCAGCATGGCGATGGCCTCGGCATCCTCGTACGGATCGCAGCCGCCGACGGCTTCGACGCCCACCTGGTGGAACTGCCGACGGCGGCCCGCGGCCGGGCGTTCGCCGCGGAACATGGGCCCCAGGTAGAAGACGCGCAGCTGCTCGCCGTCCGCCAGCCCGCGACAGGCGATGGCGCGCATGGTTCCGGCGGTGCCTTCAGGGCGCAGGGTCAGACTGCGGCCGCCGCGGTCCTCGAAGGTGTACATCTCCTTCTGCACCACGTCGGTCTCGTCACCGATACTGCGCACGAAAACGTCGGTACGCTCGAAGATGGGGGTACGCACTTCGCCGTAGCCATAGCGTGCAAAGATGTCGCGGGCGGCCGTCTCGAGACAGACCCACTCCCGGACTTCCGGCTCCCAGATATCCGAGGTTCCGGGCAACGGTTCATTCGCGGGGGCCATATCACTTACCTATCTAGTCCACATGTCGTGTGTGCCGACGGGGTTCTGCACGCGCCACAGGCGCGGCAAGGAGCAAGACAACCCTTCCAGCGCCCGGCGCCGACCCGGGGGCGCAACCCCTAAACAACAGAAGCCAGCGCTCTTGGGCAGACTGGCTTCCGCGGGCTCCGCTGGGCAGGATCAGAGGCCCGCCGTCACCGCGGGGCCTCTACCGCCGAGGGTCGGCTCAGATGCGCTTGGGATCGAGCTTGACCACGCGCCGACGCATGATCTTGCCGGGCTTGAACTTCACCACCACGCGCTCCGGGATCTCGACGGTCTTCTTCGGCGCGTTGGGATTGCGTCCCACGCGCGGTTTACGCACCATCACTTCGAAGACGCCGAAGTTGCGAAACTCGATGCCACGGCCGGCGGCGAGTTCCTTGGTGATGGTATCAAACGTGAGTTGCACCACCTGCATCACGTCACGCTGCTTGAGATTGGTCTGGCGGGCGATGCGAATCACCAAATCACGCTTTGTCATGTTCAGCAGAACCTCCACGTCAAACGCATTGCAAACACCACGGAAACCGCAACCTAGCATCCTCTTGCGGGTTCCACAAGTGGCGCTGCTTTTTCTGGCAACGGGGTCGTCGGTCTCAGAACACGGAGTCATAATATGCATGTCGCCGGGCGCTTGACAAGAGTTTCTCGGGCAATGAAGTGCGTCTGTGCGGCGGGGCCGGGCCGATGAGTCATTTTGCGGACCAATGGAGCATCGAAGGGGGCGTCGAGGAGCGCTTCATCCCGTCCTCGCCGAAGCGTTTGCTGCCCTATCTGGCGGCGCTCTCATCGGCGCGGATTCCGCACCGGGTGGAGGACGATGTGGAGGGCGGCCGCCACATCGTGGTGCCAGAGGCGTGGGCGGAGCGGGCGGGGGCAGAGCTGGTGGCGTACGAGCGGGCGAACCGTGGCTGGCCGCGGGTGCGCGGGGGCGAGTCGGCGCTGGCGTCTCTCAGCCTCGGCGAGCTGGCGTGCGCCTTGGGCGTCGCCGCGGCGCTGGTGCAGTTCTACCTGCGGACGGGTCCCGTAGCCGACGCCGGGCGGCTCTTCGAGCTGGGAACGCTGGACTCGACGCGCGTGTGCGAAGGGGAGTGGTGGCGCGCGATCACCGCGCTCTGGCTGCACGCCGATATGGGGCATGTGTTGGGCAACGCCGCGGTCGCCTTTGCCTTCGGGGTGGCGCTGACGCAGCTGGTCGGGGCGGGCCCGGCCTGGGCCATGATTCTGCTCACGGGCGGACTGGGGAATCTCAGCGAGGCCCTGGCGGCGGGCCCTGGGCGACACGCCATCGGGGCGTCAACGGCCACGTTTGGCGCCCTGGGCGCCCTGGGAGTGCTGCAGACCGTCCGGGCCTGGCGGAGGTGCGGGGATGTGCGGGTGCTGTTCTCGCAGACCTGGCTGCCCCTCGGCGCCGCGGCGGCGCTGCTGGGTTGGCTGGGGGCCGGGGGCGGCGCCGACGAGCTCGGACCGGCGCGGGGCAACGTGGACGTGGTCGGGCATGCGCTCGGATTCGGCTGGGGCATGGTGCTGGGCCTGCTTAGCCTGCCGCTGCTGCGCCGCTCGTTACCCTGGTACGCGCAGGCCCTGTGCGGGCTGCTGGCCGCCGGCCTGGTGGCATGGTGCTGGCACCTGGCGGGGGCGTGAGGGAGACGGCCGCCGCGCCGCACCAACCTTAGCCCGTTGAGACGCTGGGCGGTGTTAAGCCACCAACCGTCCGAAGCTTGCGGAGATTTCTTCGCCGTTTCTCAGAGGTTATCCCAGATGTTGTTGGGGTGGCCGTAGTCGTAAGGCCCCCACGCCATCTTGGCCGGCAGGGATTCGGTGTGACCGTCGCAGAAGAGGATGTTGACGTTGGGTTCATGCACCCACGGGTTCAGCGGCCGGGCGCTGCTGTAGGTGGCGCCGGCGGGTCCCGCGAAGGGCCGGCAGTAGTTCACCTCCCAGTGGCCGTTTCCGCTCTTTACAAAGGCGTCGACCGGGGTGGCATTGAGAGGCGCGGCATTGCTGACGTCGGTGTTGTCCGCCATTAGAGCCGTGCCGGAGGGCGACTTCACCAAACCGTCCATGACCTGACCGTGGAGTTGGCCGTACAATCCGTAAGACCAATCACCATCGGCGGAGTTGGAGGGACACCGGCGGATGGCATTGTCGGTGAAGTAGACGTTGAGACGGCCCTCTTCCCACGTGCTCGGGGCGGCCGCCTGCCAGCCCAGGACGATCCGGCCATCGTAGTCCTGCGTATACATGAAGTTGGCCACCCCCAACTGCTTCAAGTTGGACAGGCAACTCGAGGTCCGGGCCTTCGCCCGGGCTTTGCTGAGGGCTGGCAACAGCATGGCTGCCAGAATCGCGATGATGGCGATCACCACCAGCAATTCGATCAGAGTGAAGAGGCGGAGGGCGGGACGCTTTCTCATGCTGCGACTCCTTTTCCGACAGGCTATGGCGGGACGCTTGGGCACCGCGTTCTCACGACGCATTTACTGCGTATAGAAGATACGGCAGCGGGCGGCGGAATCCAGTAGACCGGGGCATTGTTCATCGGCATTTCATGGTCCACCGCGGATCGGGTTGCCTGGGCTGAGGCGCTGGGAGAACCGGGTTTCCGCGGTTATGTTGCGCGTCGTAGCCAAGGCAGCGCCGTACGCCAGGGGGTCGGCAGGCCGGGAGGCCAGGGCAGCAGACGCGGAATGGGTCGAGTATCCGGGGTGAGTGGGTGGCATGGATTACGAAGCGGTCATCGGGCTTGAAGTTCACACACAGTTGATCACGCGCAGCAAGATGTTCTGTGGCTGCGCCAACGACTTTGGCGGCGAGCCCAACACGCGGGTATGTCCGGTCTGCCTGGGGTATCCGGGCGTGTTGCCGACCATCAACCGCGAGGCGGTGCGCAAGACGGTGATGGCGGGGCTGGTGTGCGGCTGCGAGGTCACGGGGCCGAGCAAGTTCGACCGCAAGAACTACTTCTACCCCGACATGCCCAAGAACTACCAGATATCGCAATACGATCAGCCGCTGTGTCGGGGGGGCTCCCTCGCTCTCGAGGGTGGCTTGGGGTTCTCCGGGGCGGGGTTGCCGGCGAAGCGGATCGGGCTGACGCGCATGCATCTGGAGGAGGATACGGGTAAGCTCACGCACCTGGAGCGTTGCAGCGCGGTGGACTTCAATCGGGCCGGGGTGCCATTGTTGGAGATTGTCAGCGAGCCGGATCTGCGCACGGCGGATGAAGCCTATGCCTTTCTGGCGGCGCTCAGGCAGGCCATGCAGTATGCCGGGGTCAGCACCTGCGACATGGAAAAAGGGCAGATGCGCTGCGATGTGAACGTCTCGGTCCGGCCCCAGGGCCAGGTGGCGTTCGGGGAGAAGGTCGAGATCAAGAACCTGAACAGCTTCCGGGCGGTGCATCGGTCGCTGGAATACGAGATGCGGCGGCAGGTGGCCGAGATCCGCGCGGGCGGGGCGATCCGCCAGGAGACGCGGGGCTGGGACGATGGTGCTGGGACGACCTTTGTGCAGCGCACCAAGGAAAATGCGCACGACTATCGTTACTTCCCAGAGCCTGACCTGATGCCGCTGGAGATCACGTCGGCGTGGGTGGCAGAGATCGCGGCCGGTCTGCCCGAGGCGCCGCAGGCGCGGCGGCAGCGCCTGGTGACGCAGTATGGCGTGTCGGAGTACGATGCGGCGTTGCTGACCGCGGAGCAGGACACGGCGGACTACTTCGAAGCGGTGGCCCAGGCGTGCCCGAACCCCAAGCTGGCCGCCAACTGGGTGATCACGGAGCTGACCGGCGCCCTGGCTCAAGCGGGGCTGACGCTGGCGCAGAGCCCGGTGTCCGCCGTCGCGTTGGCGGAGCTGGTCAGCCTGATCGGCGCCGCCACGCTCAGCGGCAAGATGGCCAAAGAGGTCTTTGCGGAGATGTTCAGCACGGCCAAAGGGGCCAAGGCGATCGTGGCGGAGAAGGGCCTGCAACAGGTGACGGACGGCGGCGTCATCGGTGAGTTGGCCCGGCAGGCGATCGAGGCCAATCCGGGCGCGGTGGCCGAGTATAGGACTGGCAACACCAAAGCGCTGCAGTTCCTGGTCGGCCAGGTGCTGAAACTGAGCCGGGGCAAAGCCAATCCGCAACTTGCGGTGCAGGCGTTGAAGGCAGAGCTGGGCGGGTGAAGGAACACGGGTCGTGGCCAGAGCCGACCCGACGGTCGGCTGGAGATGCGGTGGGCCGCCACCGAGGTTTGCTGGAGATGCGGTGGGCTCCACCGAGGTTCGCTGGAGATGCGGTGGGCCGCCACCGAGGTTCGCTGGAGATGCGGTGGGCCGCCACCGAGGTTTGCTGGAGATGCGGTGGGCTCCACCGCTGCGCCTGAGGCCAGGCGCCTCTCCAGAAACGAAATGGCGCGGCGACAACGCCCGCCCTTCAAGGAGCGACGAAGATGGTACAGGAACGCGCGGTGGTGTGGTGCCTCATGCTGCTGATCTCTGGGGTTGTCTGGGGCGCCGACAGCTACACCTGCCGCTTTACGGCTGGGCAGTGGCAGGCAGCGGACTGGACGCGGGTGAAGAGCCCACGCTGGGATCGGCTGGGCGAGTGGGTGCAGGAGCCCGACGGCATCCGCAACCAGACGCCGCCGGGGGCGACGCCCGCTGAGTTGCTCGGCAAGAGCTCCCCGGAGACCTACTCCAGTATGGTGGTCGCCCGGCCTTTCGAGGGGAACCTTACGGTCCGTGCCTCTTTCACGTTTGACGACCAGATGGCGCCGCTGATCGTGCTGGCGCCGGAACTGGGCAAGGATGCGAAGGACCAGCCCGAGTACCGTGAGCACTTCGAGGTTGTGGCCTACGACAAGGGGATCAACGTCTGGCACCATACCTGGGCCGATGGTAAGCTCGCCTGGAAGAAGGCGGCCTACTGGAACTTCGAGCTGAAGCCGAAGGTGCGCTATGCGCTGGAGGTGCAGGTGAATCACTCCAGCCGCGGGCCGATGCTGGTGGTGAAGCTGGACGACCGCGAGATGGGGTATCTTGACACCTCGCTGCCGACGAAGTGCTACGTCGGCATCACCGGCTGCGAAGGGGTGAACCACTTCTACGATTTCTCCGTGCGCAGCGAGTGAGCGGGCGGGCCAACCTCGGCTGGAGATGCGGTGGGCTCCACCGAGGTTTGCTGGAGATGCGGTGGGCTCCACCGAGGTTTGCGGGAGATGCGGTGGGGGGCCACCGCTGCGCCTGCGGCCAGGCGCCTCTCCACTAGACGGCTGGAGATGCGGTGGGCTCCACCGAGGATTGCTGGTGATGCGGTGGGGGGCCACCGAGGTTTGCTGGAGATGCGGTGGGGGGCCACCGCTGC
>CAILKC010000537.1 GCA_903834675.1 uncultured Victivallales bacterium
GAAGAAGTTCGGCAATCCATGCACGCAGGCGTAATCGAACAATAGGTCCTTGGCCTTCCGGTTGAAGCGTTGCGGGTCGAGAGCCTCGGCCACGGCCAGCGGCAGGGTCTCGGGCGTGACCACCTGCCAGGGCACGGGCTGGGTGCCTAGGATGCGCTGCCGGATGTCCTCGGCCTGTTCCGTCTTGCCCTGCTGCTCCAGCCGCCGCGCCTCACGTTGCCATTCCTCACGACTGGACTCGCGGCTGCGGGCCGAACTGCGCCGCTGGGTCTCGACCAACCCCAGCAGAGCCAGCAGCGGGTGCTGCTGAGCCGCCTCGATCACGTACAGGTTTTCCACCGCGCGGGTGATGGCGACGTAGAGCGAGTTCGCGTAGAACTTGTAGACCTCCAGGGACTTGTCCGACTTGTCCCGAGCCCGCGCATAGCGCAGGTCGCCCTCGGTGGGTTCCGCCGACATGCCCTCACTGATGTCCTCGAATGGCCGAGCACTGCCGGAGACCAGGTTGTACAACACGATGTCGTCGTACTCCAGGCCCTTCGCCTCCTGCACGGAGAACACCAGTGGCGTCTCGAAAACCCGCCGGGCCGTGGGCTTGTCCTCCGGCCGCATCACCAGGACCGCGCAGCGCGCCGAACGCCGCGTCTTCTGGTTCAGGTCCCGCGCCACCTCCGCCGAATCCGGCAGCAACTCGACCGTACCCTCACGTGTAGAGCAGCAACGCACTAGGTAGTTGCTCTCGCGGTCGATGGAGCCGAAACGCGCCCCTTTCAGGCGCAGCAGCCGGTTCGCCAAACCCGTCACCCGCAGCGAATTGCGGTAGTTGGCATCCAGCACTCGCAACATCTCCGCCACCTGCCCCCCCGCCGGGCTCTGCTGCCTATAAAAGAACGACTTCACCTTGGCCCAAGAGAAGAAATTGGGATGCACGATCTGGTTCGAGTCCCCGCATAACACCACCTGCTGCGGATTCCGCAGGGCCTTGAGGATCAACTGAATCTGCACCACGGTCAGGTCCTGCACCTCGTCCACCACCGCGTAGTCGTACTGGGGCTGGCACAGGGGCAGACTGTCGAAAGCAGCGATATTGAGGTCGTAGCAGCCCGTGTCACGCAACAGCCGCAGGTACTTCTCGAACAGCTCGTAGACCGGCCCGCGCTCTTCGGGCAGAAAGATGGACTGCCGGATGCCCAGGGTCAGGTACTCCTCGCGGCTCAGCCAGGCGCAGTCCGGCCGGGTGCCGGTCAACACCCCGCCAAACTCCTCGTACAGCCGGTGCGTGTCTTTCACCGGGGACGAGGACCGATGACGGGCGAACCAGGCCTCGAAATCGCGGTACGTCAGCGGGCGCCCGGTCGGCAGACGAATGCTTTCCATGAACTCCTGCAGCGAGAGGAACTCCACGGTCTGACCCTCGTTCAGATACCCCGCCGCGTAGTACAGATCGCGTGCCCCCTCCGCCAGATAGGGCGAGCGGGTCACGTAGAGCACGTCGCCGGTCAGGTCTTTGACCTTCTCCAGGGTCAGGACCGTCTTGCCGCTGCCGGCCGAGCCGATGATGATCACCGGCGGCCGGGCACCGTAGGCTTCTGCCTGCAGATCGTCGAACGAGAGCACCCGGTCCAGAAAGTGAAAGCTGGGGCGCTCCGGATGCAGGTAGACCAGCGGGTCGAGGGTCGGGTCGCTCGGCAGCGGCGGCGTGAGCACGGGCTCGATCTTCGCTTCATCGACCTCGGCGCCGCGCAGAAAACGCGAGGTGCCATAGGCATGATTGTAGACAACCTCGAGGAGCAGCAGGCAGGTCTCATCCCGCCAGCGCGCAAAGCGAAACAGCAGCCGGTCGGCGTGGTTGAGGCGAGCCCGGTAAAGTGCCTCGGTCCGCATCTTGCGCACATCGGCGGCACGAAAGTCACCCGCGGCTAGGAACTTGACCACTCTATCGAACGGATTCCGAATGTCCTTGCGGACCTCGAGGTCGCGGTACTGGAGTATCCTCATCACCGGCCTGCCTTCCGTCGGTTTGCAGAGTCGTGTTTGCGGTCCCGCGTAACCTACCCCGGGCGGCAACCCGAGCCAACCCCGGCAGTCGTTCCGGGAGCAGGTCAGTTCCGGAGGGGCTTCTGTTTCGATCGTCTCCGCGTCCGGCGAGCAGAACGGGTCACGTGACTCTTGAGGGAGACTTCCGGCGGGACTGGTCGCGAATGCCAGACGCCGCGGAGCGCTGAAAGCGCGGCCATTCCTCAGCCCAGGGCACCGCCCTGGGAATGGAATCCAAAACGAGATTGAGCCCTGCCGGGGCGGCATACCGACAGTCCATGGGCACCGCGCGGCCAGCTATGGC
>CAILKC010000538.1 GCA_903834675.1 uncultured Victivallales bacterium
CGCCACCCGTCGCCGCGGGAAACCGCGGAAGGCGGTGAAGGCTAAGGTCATGGCCGGATTGAGGTGCGCCCCGGAGATGGCGCCCGCGGTGTAGATCGCCAGCGCCACCGCCACGCCCCACACCAGCGCTACCAGGCCAAGGCCCGACTGCGCCCCGGTCAGCACCGCCGAGTGGACCACGCCGACACCAAAGAAAACCAACACAAAGGTCCCCATGAACTCCGCCGAACAGGCGCGCCGGAGGGTCTCTTCGGTCTTCATGGTTTGACCTCCGGCAGGCTGCTCCGCATCAAGCGCAGGAGCTCGTCAATCCCCTCCCGATAGCGCGCCAGCGACTCAACCCAATGCCGCAGGCAGTCGGTGCCATCCGCCGTGATGGTGAACTGCCGACGGGCAGGACCGCTGTCGCCGAGCTGCCAGTCGCTGCGCACCAAGCCCTCGACTTCCATGAACTTCAGCATGCGGTAGATGCCGCTGGCATCTGGCTCCAAGCCGTCCTGGAACATCCGCAGCACGCCCAGGCGCTGCGCCAGGTCGTAACCGTGCGTCGGACCGCTCGAGAGCACGGCCAGCACCGCCGGGCGCACATGCTTGCCCAGGGTCTTGCCGTTACACGCACAGTCGACTATGTCCATTGCTAGACCTCGTCACCTAGTGGATAGACTCCAGTAGTTCCAGGAGTAACATGCCTGCCTCGGGCGCGGGGTTCAACCTTACCTCTTTGAAGAAACCATGAAGTCGCGGGGACGGCTCGCGGGCGCCGACGCATCCGACGCGGCGGACCACTCGCCCTCCAGCGCGGTTTGGGAGGCGTTCGGCGGGTTCTGCAAGTGGGCTACGGCGCTTCGAGCACCTCGACCTGCAGGTCATCGAGGCGCAGGTCCGCCGTGATTTCCGGGTCGGGATCGCCGCGTTCGACGGCGAGGTCGACGCTGCCGGCGTTGGCCGGGATCTCGCCGGTGCCTTGGAGGTGCTGCCAGGTGCCCAGAGCGGCGAGGTCGTAGGATTCGGTGGTCAGGTTGGTGATCCAGACGTTGTCGGTGCCGTTGAGGCCGAGCTTCAGGTACGGACCACGGCTGCTGCCCTTGATCTGGTCGACGCGCAGCCAGCCCGAGAGCCGCACCCGGCTGCCCGGGGGCAGGCCGGCGGGAAGCCGCAACATGGCATAGTTCCAGGTGCCTTTGGAGGTCCCCGTGAGCCGCAGCGCCTTCGTACCCTGGTGCGCGCCGTCGGACACGACCTCGGTGGTGACCCCGGCGATGCCGTGCCAGGTGCTGGGGGATTCGCCTTCGAAGCCGTCCTGAAACACGGTTGCGGGGGCGTCGGCAACCGCCTCAGTGCGGAGTGCGCACAAGCGGTAGCGGCCGGCAGCGTCACGACCCTCGATGCCGAGGCGGATGGGACGACCACTCCCGGGGTCGGTCATGGCAACCGCGAGGCGGTACTCGCCGGCGGCAAGGCCCGCCGGCAGGCGCAGGCACAGGTTGGCCGTCTGCTCTTCGCCCGGCTGCCACTGGGTCGTGGGGGTGCGTGGGAACACCCTCTCGCTGAGCACCGCGTTGCCGGCGCCATCGAGGAGGGACCAGTCGAGGGCATAGCTGGCGTAGCACGGCGCGATGCCGTCGTTGCGCCAGGTGGTCTGCAGCAGGACGCGGGTGGGCCTGCCGGTGGCAACGCGCAAGCTCGTCGGGTGTTCGAGTCGAGTGAGGACGAAGCGGTAACCGAAACGGCGACCGGCGGCAGTCAGGAGCTCGCGGACCTCGGCCGGGGCCCGGCGATATTCCGAACCGCCGAAGAGGTTGGTGTTGAGGTAGCTGACGGGCGAGCTCATGGCCTTGTCGAGAGAGGCGGCCACGTCCCAGCCCTTCTTCACCATGTCGGTATAGCTGCTATGGAATTCGAGGTTGCAGATGACGCCGCGGCGGGCGTACTGTGGATACAGCCACTCTTCGCAGTTGTAGCTGGCGCCCTTGGGGCCGAGTCCGTCCTGGCGGAAGTGCAGGCCGCGCAACGCGGCATAGTCGTTGATGGTGAGGTTGTCCGGGCCGCCGATATTGAGAAAGACGCGCGTGTGCGGGAAGGCGGCAGCGAAGGCGTCGATCACCCGCCGGTAGGCCTGGACGTAGCGGGCCTGGGTGTAGCCGGTCGCCTCGAGCTGCTCCGAGGTCCAGCGCGCCAGATGCATCTCGCCCCATTCGCCGATGCTGCCGATGTCAACGAACTCCAGCCCCTCGCGGCCGTCCAGGTATTGCCCCAGCGCCTTGATGAAGGGCAGCTGCTGCTCCAGGTAACGCTCATCCCAGAAGGCGGGGTCGGTCTGCATCTGGCCGCGGATAGCGCGGTGCGGCACGCCGGGCACGCCTTGGTCGAAGACCCATTTGGGGGTGACGAACTCCTTGTTCGAGTGCATGTTCTGGCACATGACCCGAAAGGCAACCCGTTTGCCGTGCGTCTTGACCCAGGTGTCGAAGCGCGGGCCAAAGACCTCGTCGAAACGGGTGACGCCAGGCTCGGGGTTGACGTCGGACCAGTCGAGGCGGTAGTAGGCAATATCACAGAGGTCCATGAACCATTCGTCCGCCTTGACATCGAGCGGCGGGTACTGCAAGTACAGCCCCATCCCGGGGTTGAAAAGGACCTCGTGGCTGGGGGCGGGGATGAACTCGGCGCGGGCCGGAGCCTCAGCGGCGCCCAGCGACAGGCTGCCGAGGGCGAGAAAGCTCAGGGACAGGGCCACGAAGGGGGCATTCATGAAACGGCTCTCCTGGGCATGCGGTTACGGAAATCGTCACCGCCGTCAACGTAGCCGGACCCCCGCCGCGCTGCAAGACCCCGCGGCCGTGGGCCAGGCTGTTCTAAGAAAGAGCCCCCGCTCGATCTGGCAGGCGTCTGCCATGAGGCTGCTTGCCGCCTTGGAGCCCGCGATGCCCAGCCCGTTTCGGGCGGGTTCGCGGTATCCCGCCGTCTGCAAGACCCCCCTGCCTCCCTGGAGCCCGCGATGCCCAGCCCGTTTCGGGCGGGTTCGCGGTACCCGCCTTCTGCAAGACCCCCTTGCCTCCCTGGAGCCCGCGATGCCCAGCCCGTTTCGGGCGGGTTCGCGGTATCCCCATGTACGGCGGAAGCCCCGGCAGGGCCGGTGCGGACCGCCGACTCCAGTGTGCCTACTACCAGAAAAAAGAAACCGCCCTGGCCGTGCCCAGGGCGGAGTTGCTCTGCGCCCATGCCTGCACTCTGCGCGGCGCCGCCGCCTCCGCCAGCAACGGGTTCAGAGGGCTCGCAGCCGACGTCTTGCGCTGAAGACCTGGTTGAACTAAGCGCATTCGCGCAGCCCTTCGGGAAGCCCTCCTGAGCACACGGGAGGGCTCTTCTGCGCGGCAGCATCTGTGCGGGATCAAGGTCCTCTTCGAGGTGACGCTGGGCCGACAGTGGACTGTGTTCAACCTGGTCAGGCCGAAGCGCGGGCGGGTGCTGCCCGAGGTGCTCAGCCGCAGCGAAGTGCTCCGTCTGCTCGCCGCCGTGCGCCCGGCCTGCTGCCCGCGCTGCGGCTCGGCGCACGGGTACCGCATCGGGCGTTTCCTGCCCGCCGCCCTGTCCCCGGCCTCTCCGACCAGGGGTCCGCCGTCATGACCCCGCGCCACCTCCCCAGCCGCTCGCCAAACCCTTGCCTTTACCACGTCCCGACTCTACTGTAGCTCCTGTTGGGGCCGGGACTTCGGGCGCAATCCCCAAGCCCCACGAAGGGCTTGGTTCAACCCAGATTGCGCGGCGGCGCAACGCCGCGCAATCTCAGACTCATTCGGTTTGAAGGACCAATATGCAAATGAACAGGAAAACGATTTCTGCTGAAGTAAAGGAAGCCGTGACGGACTCCATCGCGAAATTCAACCGAGACAATTTTGCCGATTGGGAAATCGCGTACATCGCTCGTTTCAAGGGTATCCACTTATACTTGGATCGCAGTGAATTCGGTCGTGTCACTCGTGTCTGTCGTCTAACCTTCACAGGCGAACCGAAACACGAATGGGACTTTGCTATCTATAAGTACAGCACGGAACAATATTCACCCGATGAATGTTTCTTCCCTGGGGATAATCAGGTTGACGGAACAGTTGAAGGTGCCATGCGGGCAGGCATGGAAGTTTATCCTCCGTAAAGAAGGAGGAACCGAACAAAACCTTCGAGCGTACGCTGGAAGCCAGCGCCGCTCAAGGTTGGCGTTGGCCGACCATATGGGGACGACTGACTATGCCGATAATCGCCAGGTTCTACGGTATCCTGATCAAGATGTATTTCAGCCAGAGCGAGCATGGAGTCTCGCACTTCCATGCGATCTATGGGGAGTTCAACGCAGTATTCTCCATCGAGACACTGGAAATGCTGGAGGGAGACCTGCCGACGAGAGCCCACAGGCTCGTCACGGAGTGGGCTGAGCGGCACAAGCACGAGTTGCTGGACATGTGGACTCGACATGAGTTCAGGCAACTGCCCGGCCTGGAGTGATCCCAACCATGGAAACGACGCCTAGGATCGACTCGGTCCAGCCCGTGGGACGCACACGGTTGCTCATCCGCTTCCGCAATGGAGAACAGCGGACATACGACTGTGGGCCGCTGCTGTCGCGTCCCCAGTTTCGCCTACTGATGTCCCCAGCCTTCTTCCGGGCGGTGCGCGTTGACGTCGGCGGCTATGGGATATCCTGGAGTGACAGCATCGATCTGAGCGAGTATGAGCTCTGGACAAACGGGGAACCGGTCGCCAACGATGCCATGCAAGCGGACACGCCTGCGTCGCGGCGGTGATGGCCCGCGTTGGGCGCAAAAAAAACGGAAGAAGAACGGTACGATTGATGGCCGATGTAATCGTCATAGGAGGTGCCCCTGGAACCGGCAAGTCCACCCTTGCCAGTGAACTTCAGGCGCGACTGCGCTCTCCGTGGATCGATTTCGGGCGCATCCGTGAGTTTCACCTTGAACGAGATTGGCTCAATCAGAGCGAGCAGGAAGAGGCCATGTCGTTCGAGAATCTGTTGTTCATTCTCCGGAACTACAGGCGGCATGGGTACGCGAACGTCATCATCGAAGACCTGCAAGACGGCCGCATCGTGCAGATGGCGCATCTCACGGATCTCGATGTTCGCATCCTGACGCTGGTCCTCGGGGACCATGATGAGTTGCGGAAACGGATTCGTGAACGTGACGAGGGTTGGCGTAACGGGGACAAAGCTGTCGAATGGAACCGAAGGGTAATGGAACGGATGACGTTGCCCGGTGAGGTCAAACTGGATGTCATAGGCATGACGCCAAGCGAGGTGGTTCGGCTGGCCGTGCAGTGTTTGGGCATCGAGAACGATGATGTCGCCCAACCCTCTTCTGCTGGCGACGTCGCTACCCGCGCCGCGCCACAGCCGTGACGTTGGCGGGGAAATGTAAGGATGCGAGCCCTATGACGGATATGGCGCTGAATTACCACCTCATGCATCCCGGCGGTGAAAGCCTTCCTGGAGACCCCAATGCCGCCTTCCACATCGATGGCATCTATCACCTCCATTACATTCTCAGCCATCCTTGGCGCGGCCGGAACTCGTTTTCCTTCATTCACGTCACCAGCCCCGACATGCTTCACTGGACCTGGCAACCCACCCAGCTCCAGCCGGCCTTTACCGGGCACGGCATGTTCAGCGGCACCGGCTTCTTGAGCAAGGATGGCCTCCCCGCCGTTATCTACCATGGGGAATCCTCCGGCAGGAACCAGATCGCCCTGGCCAAGGACCGCCGCCTCTCCGGCTGGGAACAACCCTATCCCGTCGATGTCCGCAAACCCGACGGCTCGCCCGACGAGATCAGGCACTGGGATCCGGACTGCTTCCTGATCGGCGACACCTACTATGCGATTTCCGGCGGCGAGGATCCGCCCCTGCTCAAGTCCAAGGACCTGCGCAGGTGGACGAGAGTCGGGCCGTTCCTGCAACAGGACCTGCCCGACGTGGCACGCGGCGAAGACGTATCCTGCCCGAACTTCTTCCCCATCGGCGGGCGCTGGATGCTCCTCTGCATCTCGCATCACCTCGGCTGTCGCTACTACCTCGGCGACTGGGATGCGCAGGCCGAGCAGTTCGTCCCCGCACAGCATGGGCGCATGAATTGGCGTCGCGAGAACCAGAGCCTGTTCGGTAGGGCCTCGTGGCGCGTGGACTTCTTCGCCCCCGAAAGCCTTCTGGCCCCCGACGGCCGCCGCATCATGTGGGCTTGGCTCGCCACCGTGGACCGCCGCGACGGCGCCATGAGCCGCCTCACCCTCCAGTCCCTCCCGCGCGAGTTGGACGTGTCTGCCGACGGTCGCCTGCGTATCCGCCCGCTTCGTGAGCTGGAAACGCTGCGGCGCGAGCCGGTCCTGCTCGAGAACACCGACCTCACGGAGATCGTGGGTGATGTTTCAGCCGAGCGCTCGCCCCCCGGGACGAAGCTGGCCGACCTTCCCGGCGAGGCCGTCGAGGTGTGCGTCACCATCCCCCGCGTCGAGGCAGATCGAAAGCTGTTTGGCCTGACGCTGTTTGCCGACGGCAAAGGCGGTGGGCTTTCTCTGGTGATCCGACCCGAGACCGGGGCGCTTCGGCTGGGGACGACGGAAGCGCCGTTTGCCG
>CAILKC010000539.1 GCA_903834675.1 uncultured Victivallales bacterium
CCTGCGCCTCGCGGGTCAGGCACTAGCCGGGCTGCCTCTGGCGCTGCCGGCGGGGCGCCACACCCTCACCGGCGCCACCCCCGCCGCCGCCGTGGCGGCCGACCTGAGCGCCGGACTCGAGGGTCTGCGGGATCCGGCCGCGGAGGAATGGAATCGGGCCAAGGCAGCCCGACTGACGGCCGCGGTCCTGCCGCGGCTCCCGGCGCTGGCGGTTACGGAGCTGGCGAAGCTGCCGCAGGCCGCAACTGCGCTGCTTTCCCTGCCTGGTCCTGACGGCGCTACCTGGTTGGCCGCCGCCGAGGCGAATACGGTGCACCTGCTGACCCCCGACGGCAAGCCGGTGCGGGACCTCGCCGCCGATGGCGCCGTCCGTGTCCTCGCCTGGTGGCCCGAGGCCGAGGCTTTGCTGGCAGGGTGCGCCGACGAAAAGCTGATTGCCTTCGGACGCGACGGCAGCCGCAAGTGGGTGTTCACCTCTGAGATGGACCCGGCGGTATTCAAGGCCGCCAAGACGTACTGGTTCAAGTCCGCGCCGGGGCACGAGGGCATTCACGGCCTGGCCACGGGGCCGTTCATTGACGGCAAGTCCCAGTGTATCGTGGGCAGCGCCTGCACCGCCGAGGTGGTCAACCCGGATGGCACGCTGGCCCGGCGGCAGGCGGTGTTCTGGGGTCCCGGTAAGATCATCCGCATCCTGGAGGGCGCGGACGGCGGGTACGATGCCTTCCTGGCCATCTGGCCGAACGGCACCGACCAGCTCAGTGTCATCAACAGCCGCGATGCCGAGGTGCGCACCGGGTACTACGGCGTCCCGAGCGGCCATACCATGGTCGGGGGCTGGTCCGCGCAGAACCGGGTGGACCAGATCTGGGAGGACATCAATGCCGACGGCGCCGTCGAGCTGGTCACCGCCATCAACGGCACCTGGAACCGGGTCACGACCTACGACCGCAAGGGCCAGCCGCTGCACAATGCCCAGTTCGGCCCGGGGCCAGGAAACACCTTCCGGGCGTACCTGCGCGACCTCAAGACCGCTCCCTGGGGCGAAGGCGGTCGGCGCGTCATCCTGACCGCCACCCATGAGAAGCTGGTGGTCGCTCTGGATCACGAGTGCCGCAAGCTGTGGAGCCGGGCGCTGCCGGCGGCGGCGCGGCGCTTGCTGGTCGGGGGCCCGGAGGGCAAGCAACTGCTGGCCGGCTGCGACGATGGCAGCCTGCTTGTGCTCGATGAGCGGGGCGAGCTGCGCGCTGCGGGCAAGGTCGCCGGCCGGGTAGAGCACCTCCTCGCTCTCCCCAACGGCCAGGTGATCGTGGTCGATGCCACCGGATCCCTGGCGCGGGTGGCGCTGCCGTGAGCCAGCCCCCCCCGCAGGCGCCGGACCTGCGTCTCTGGGGTCTGGCGGACGGCGGATACCGCGAACCCGCCCGGGACGGGCGCTGGCATCGCGGGCTCCAGGGTGGCTAGCGGGTCTGGCGGACGGCGGATACCGCGAACCCGCCCGGGACGGGCGCTGGCATCGCGGGCTCCAGGCCGATAGACGGCGGATACCGCGAACCCGCCCGGGACGGGCGCTGGCATCGCGGGCTCCAGGGAGGCAAGCAGACGTCG
>CAILKC010000540.1 GCA_903834675.1 uncultured Victivallales bacterium
TCCCACTTCAGGTCCTTCAGGTTCTTCGTGGTGAAATCGATCTTCGCTGCTGTCCGGTTCGGCCGTGGGATAGCATTGCGTCCAATTCATTGGCCGTAGAAAATGCTTGCCGCGGCGGACTAAGGGCGGAATGGGACGCGCTTGGGGTCATACGAGGTTGCTGCAAGTCTCATACAAGCAAACCCCTACGGAGCTGACTTGCGCCCCCGACGCACCCCAAGGGCCGGTGCGCGGTACTCCACGATACGGCGGGCTGGCGCGCCCTCAGCCGCGGACGGCCATGACGAACATGACGGCGGCCAGGCCGAAGACGAGCCCGCAGGTCAGGGCGCGAGTGAGCACGGCATGGCGCCGGGCCCACCCCGCCAGCGCGTCGGAGCCCAGCCCCGCCGCGCTCAGGCAGACCACGACCAGCAGCGGCAGAATGAAGGCCAGATTGTACAACGTCAGTAGCCCCAGCGAGCGCAGGCCCGGGGCGCTACTGTTGATGAAGACGATAACCGGCAGGTAGATCTGGCCGGTACACACCAGCTCAATGCCACTGACCGCGATGCCGATCAGGAAGGCGCCGAGGCCAAGCGCGCCACGGCTCACGTCCTCGCGGATCAGCCGATGCACCACCCGGTGCAGCGCCTTGGGCATCCCGAACTTCATCTTCGCGGCCCCGCCCCGCGCCGCCGCGACCGTATCGATGACGCCGCCGATGCCGAAGGCGACACAAACGACGCCCAGCAGCACAAACACCCAGCGCATGGCCGATTGCCACGACTCGAGCAGATCCAGAAGCTGAAAGAACCCCAGGCCAATAAGGAAGTAGCAGGTGAATACGCCGACCGAGAAGATCAGGCCATAGAGCAGCGCAAAACGGCGGCCCAGGCGTCCGCTAAGGGTCAGGTAGCTGACCAGAAAAACGACGACGGCGAAGGCGCAGGGGTTGACGCCGTCGATCAGGCCGGCCAGCAGGACCGTCGGCAAGGTGAAACTGCTGCCGAGGTCCTGCAATCGGCGGCGCGCTTCGGCGAGCTCCTGGGGGGCGTTCCAAGTGGTCCAGAATGGCGCGGCGGGCGCGCCGCGCAGCAGGTCGACGAGAGCGCTGTCGGTGATGGCCTTAGCGAAGAGGGCGCGGTCGCCGTTGGCGAACATGGGAGTCAGCAGCCGTTTGGAGGGTGGCAGCCCCAGGCGCCCCGTCACGGCATACTGTGTGGCCCGGCCCTCCGGCTGCAGGGCATTGACGCGCGCCACCCGAGCGCTCGGCGCCTGAGTCAGGGCGTAGAGCAACTGCTTCTCGGCCCGGGCGCATTTCTTACACCCTGTGGTCTCGAAGTAGAGGACCACGGCGTCGGCGGGGCTGGCCACCTCGCCACCCTTGGGGGGAATGCCTGTCGGCACGGCGGCCAGGGGCGTTGCGAGGGCGGGCGGCGCGGGGGGTTCGTTGCCGAAAAAGACCACGCCGTGCGCCTTGGCGGCGATGGCGCGAACCGGCTCCGGAAGCGCCGGTCTAGGCAGGCCGCCAGTCAGGCTCTCGCCCCAGGCGGCGATCGCCTTCTTGCCGTAGTGCAACGTTGCTCCAACCACGAAGGCGGGGAGGTCGCCGCCCTTGCTGCCGAGGGTGTCCTCGATCTGGCCCAGGAGGGGGTAGTTCCGCTGAATGTCGTCCGTATCGATGAACGCGACCGGCGGCAGAGGCTGGCCGAAGCGGGTCGACAGGGCGGGAAGAAAATCGGTCTTGAGCCATTCGCACTCCTCGCAGGTGCCCGAGGCGAAGACCAGCCAGGTGTCCGCGGCGGGCTGCCAGGTCGGCGCGGCTGGCGGCGGCTCCTGGGCCCGAAGGGGCTGCAGCCGCCAACCCGAAACGACGAGCAGGCAGGCGACCGCGGCGGCGGCCCACGCACGCGCTGGCGGCCGGGCCCGGAAGGCGGCCGGACTCGAGGGTGTCAAATCGGGCACGATGGCGGATCTCCAGATACGAGCCGAATTCTCTTGGCAGGGAGCGCCAACAAGGGTGTGGCTTGACGCGACAATGCGCATGTGACAATCGCGCGAATGTACCCACTTTGCCGACGGGATCAAGAAGCAGGGAGACCGTCGGGCGCAGGTCAGTTCGGTAGGGGTTTCTGTTTCGATCGTCTCCGCGTCCGGCGAGCAGAACGGATCCCTTGACTCTTGGAGGAGACTTCCGGCGGGACGTGTCGCGAATGCCAGACGCCGCGGAGCGCTGAAAGCGCGGCCATTCCTCAGCCCAGGGCAGCGCCCTGGGAATGGAATCCAAAACGAGATTGAGCCCTGCAGGGGCGGCATACCGA
>CAILKC010000541.1 GCA_903834675.1 uncultured Victivallales bacterium
GTCCCGGCCGGATCGGAATGGGACCCGCGGCGGCACGTCTCATTCCGGTATGTCCGGCACCAGCCGGGGGCTTGGCCGACCCTGAACCCTGTTTTCCTCTCCGCCAGTCTCCCTGTCCGTCTCCTCCAGTCGCCGTTTCCCCGTCTCGCCGTCTCGCCGTTTCCTGAACCCTAGGACCTGAGTAGTCACCACCTACGGAACTGACCTGCGCCCGCAAGAGCCTCCGGCGTTTGACCGGAACCCCATGTGGCACGAACGTATCGCGTTGCGTGGCCCATCCAGAACAGCGGAGGTAGCCGGAGCATGAGCGATCCACGGTATGACAGCTTCATGGGCCGCGGGCCGAAGCAGATTCCGCACTGGGAGCACTGGTCCTGCCCGGACGCGGAGACCTACCTGACCGGCATCAACTCCTATGACCATCCGAAGCTGTGCCGCGAGCGCCTGGCCCAGCTCTATCCCGAGCTCGGACTGCCGGTTCCGGCGACCGATACCCCGCTGCCGCGTCTCGAGGCACAGACCGACAAGGGCTGGGGGCGGTGGGGCGGCGCCTACCGCACCAACTGGCAGCAGCACGACGCCAGTCACCGCTTCGCCAGCCTGGATGAGATGCGGCGCTTCAGTCCGCTGGCGCAGGGCGATTTCAGCGGCTGGAACGTGGTGGTCGATGGCGACTACCGTAGCGAAGAGGTCATCTACCAGCGCCATCGGAAGAACTACCCCGCGGAGTGGGGAAACCAGGCGCCGGCCGGAAGCGCGGCCTCGGTCGGCTTCTATAACAGCATGTTCATGTGGCCCATGCTTGTGTTTGGCTATGAGAACTTTCTGACTCTCTGCCTGGAACCCGAATTCGAGCGCATCATGGACGAATTTGCCGAGATCAACCGCCGGGTCTTCCGGGCCTTTGCCCGCCTGCCGGTGAATTTCGTCATCAGCCACGACGATATCGTCCTGACCTCCGGCCCGGTGGTCAGTCCGGCCTGGATGCGGAAGTACATCTTCCCGCGCTACGAGGAGTTCTGGGGCATCGTCAAGGCGGCAGGCAAAGAGGTCATCTTCATGGTCGACGGCTGTGTCGACGCCTTTGCCGACGACGTCATGGCTTGCGGCGCGCGTGGCATCATCAGCGAGCCCTACACTCATTACAAGGCTATCGCCCGGCGCCATCCGGACTGCTTCATCGCCGGCGAGGGAGATAACCGGGTGCTGATGCGCAACAACCCCGCCGAGATCCGTGCCATGGTCGAAGCCATGGCCGAGACCGGACGCCTGTCGGGCGGCTACATGATGTGCATCGGCAACCACATCCCCTTCAACGTCCCCGGCGAAGGCATCAAGCGCTACCTCGAACTCTCCCGGGAGCTGGCGCAGCGCTGAGGCCGATCGGGTTGAAGGCCGTGGCCGAACCGCCTGCTGCGCCTGCGGCCGGGCGGACGCCAGGGCGCTCGCCGACCGCCGACGGGCGAACTCATTTCCTCCGGCGGGCCTGCGTGGCAAGATTGCCCATCGAGGACTGCTCCAAGGGCGTGATCTTGATGCCCCGGGTGGTGCCGATGTCGTCACGCAGCGGATCAAACAGGATGAATCCGGCCAGGGCATCGAAGAGCTCAAGGGTGTGGAGTTCCGCGTTCACGGCCAGAATGCCGGCTTCGGCCCGCGCTCCCACGCCCCAGTAGTCGCGGGCACGCTGGTAGGCATCGGCGGAAGGCTTCTTGAGTCCGGCGCTGGCGTAGGTCAAGGAGTACGCTCCGCCGCTGTAGGCCCGGGCCTCGACCAGACCTCGTGCTTCCAGCGGCAGGACCTCCAGGAAGTCGTCGACCGTGGCGCGTACCGACAGGTGCCGGCGTTCCAGCCCCAGGCAGACTTCGCCGGCCGAAACCTGGCCGCCCACGGCCAGGGCGTCGGTCGCCTTCACCTTGGCCCCCACGCCGATGCAGACGCCGGCCTCCAGGCTGATCACATCGACCAGGTCCAAGACACGGTTGAAAGGATACAGCCCGATCGCCCAGCCGATTGGGTACGGCGACCGGCGGGTCCGATCCGAGAGATTCGACCCCAGCATGGCCTTATTCACCAGTATGGAGGTCTCGGGCGCCGCGTCGAGGGCCTGCTGCTGGAGTTGCCGGACGACGGCGTTGTCCGGCTCAGCCTCGAGCAGAGCCCGCGTGATAAACACGGTCTCCGAGTAGCGCCCGGCCTGAAGATGATCCCCCGCCCCTTTCTCCAAGCGGTCGAAGGACATCTTGTAGAGTTCGGCGTCGTAGGTGGCACAACCCGAGGCCAGCAGCACGACGGCGACCGCCAAGCCGCCCAAGCAGGACCACAGCGCGCTTCTCATCGATCCGACTCCTTCCTGTTTGCTGGGCCGACCCGCGCCCCAGGCGCCGGGTGCGGCCGCCCGCTCATCCCGACTGGCAGCGAGCGCCGACCTGGACGTCGCTTCCGCTCGTCGGCGGAGCCCGAATTGCGGGCGCCGGAATCGTCCCTTAGGCGGTCACGAACCGCTCCCCGCGACACGCCACGGCGTAACCATACCCGGCCCAGCTTTCCAGTGCAACCGTGCTTCGGGCCGATGCCGCGTTTCCTGAGGTCCTGCGTCTGGCCCTGGTCGCTCTCGTACGCTTTGGCTTGAGAGGATACGGTACAGCGTCGGTCTGAGCACATCCGAAACCGGTGCGGCGTAGGAGGTCCACACGATGAATGAACTGAGAATCGGCTGGGCGGCGCGCGACATCTCCACGGACAAGCCGATCAACATCCCTGGCCAGTTCCACATGCGGATATCAGAGGGGATCATGGACCCTTTGACGGTCAGCGCGCTCTGTCTCGACAACGGCGCTGATCTGGTGGTGTTTGTCTCCGCCGATCTGGTGGTGATACGTTCCGGTCTGCTCGACGACATCCGCGCCAAGGTGGCCGCGCTCAACCCGGATATCCCGGCGCTGAAGATTCTGCTGAACGCCACCCACACCCACACCGGTGCGAGCCACTACAGCGACGGGGGGTCCAGCCTGTCCAACAACACCTCGACGGCATTGCCCGGCGAGGTCCCTCACGACGGCATCGAGATCGCCTCGGGCGACGAGTACCGCGGCTTTCTTGCGACTCAGGCGGCGGAGGCCGTCTGCGAAGCCTACGCCAAGCGCGCCCCCGGTGGCATCGCCTACGGTTACGGCTATGCGGTCGTCGCCCACAGCCGACGCGTGGTCTACTTCGACGATACCTCCCAACGCCCTGGCGCGGTCAGCAACTCCACCCACGGCGTGAACGGACATGCGGTCATGTATGGCAACACCAACGATGCGAACTTCAGCCACTACGAAGCCGGCGCCGACCATTTCGTCAACCTGCTCTATACCTTCGACCTGGCCGGGAAGCTCACCGGCGCGATCATCAATGTCCCCTGCCCATCGCAGAATTCCGAGAGTGAATGCAAGCTCTCCGCCGACTACTGGAACGATGTCAGAGTCGCGATCCGCCAGCAGTACGGCGACATCTTCATTCTGCCGCAGTGCGCCGCCGGCGGCGATCTCTCGCCGCGCATCCTGCACTACACGAAGGCACAGGCCCGGCGCTTCCAGCTCAAGTACGGCAAGGCGCAGACGGAACTCGCAGCACGCAAGGATATCGGGGAACGCATCGCCGCGGCCTTCTCGGAGGTCCTGGACTGGGCCAGGAAGGATATCAAGACCGCTCTGCCGCTAAGCCACGTCGTCAAGACCGTGGAGCTGGCCCGGCGCCTGATCACGGCTGAGGAGTACGAATCCGCCCGGCGCGGGCTGGAGGCACTGAATCAGAAGCCGTTCAAGACCGACGGTAGCCCCAGAGAACGCCTGCATTATAACTCCATCCTGACCGCCAGCCGCAATCGCTTCGTCCGCATCATCGACCGCTACGCAACCCAGATCGCGCAGCCACGGCTGCCGATGGAGTTGCACGTGCTGCGCATCGGCGACCTCGCCTTTGCCTCCAACCGCTTCGAACTGTACATGGATTTCCAGCACCGGATGCAGGCGCGCAGCCCGTTCGAGCAGACCTTCGTCATCCAGCTTGCCGGGCAGCCCGGGAATGATGGTGGCACGTACCTGTGCACCGAGCGCGGCGCTTCGGGCAAAGGATACAGCGCCAGCATGTTCTGCAACCTGGCCTCGCCGCAGGGAGGCCAGGAATTGGTCGAAGAGACGGTGGCATTGCTCAAGCGGCTCCACGCCGAGGGCTGAGACGCTGTGAAGACCTCGGGGCCGGGGTCGGAATCGGTATCGGGTCGTGCCTGTCTGGACCACGGAAAGTGGCTTGTGGACAGCATCGTGGGCCTTTTCTCACCGCTTCTGAGGCGTCAACCACAAGCACGAAGGGAGATGCCGTGGCCAGGAAAGACGATAGGCTCAAGCGCAGCGTCTACGAAAGCAAACTCGAGGAGTTGCACTTCGAGCTGGTCAAGATGCAGTACTGGATCAAAGAAACCGGCCAGAAGCTTGTTCTGCTCTTCGAAGGCCGCGACGCGGCCGGCAAGGGCGGCGCCATCAAGTCCATCACCGACCCACTCAATCCCCGCGGTTGCCGGATCGTCGCCCTTGGCACCCCCTCGGACCGAGAACGAAGCCAGTGGTACTTCCAGCGCTACGTCGCCCACCTTCCCGCCGCTGGCGAGATTGTGCTCTTCGACCGCAGTTGGTACAATCGGGCCGGAGTGGAGCACGTGATGGGCTTCTGTTCCGAGGATGAATACACTGAGTTCATGCGCGCCTGCCCCGAATTCGAACGCCTCCTGGTGCGCTCGGGTATCGTCCTGCTGAAGTACTGGTTTTCGGTCAGCGACGAGGAGCAAGAGCGCCGTTTTGAGGACCGGGCGGGAGACCCGGCGCGGCGCTGGAAACTCAGCCCTATGGACCTTGAATCCATCCCCAAATGGGTGGAATACTCCAAGGCCAAGGACGAGATGTTTCGTCACACCGACATCAAGCAGGCGCCGTGGTGGACCGTCGAGGCCGACGACAAACGCCGGGCGCGCCTGAACTGCATCTCCCACATCCTGAGTTCAGTGCCCTACCAGGACGTGACGCCACCGCCACTCAGGCTGCCGCAGCGGCGGCCACCCCAGGGCAGCTACATCCGGCCCCCGAAGGCGGAACAGAATTTCGTTCCCAACCTGGACCTGTGAGAAGACGATACTGGAGGGCAAGAGCAGTCCTGCCGCCCGGCAGGACGCATCGCCGCCGCCGTCCCGCCCTGGAGCCGGCGGTCCCCGCCGTATCCCTATCCAGAGACGGCGGAAGTCCTGCCCTCCGGCATGACGGCCCGCTTGAGGGAGACTTCCGGCGGGACTGGTCGCGAATGCCAGACGCCGCGGAGCGCTGAAAGCGCGGCTATTCCTCAGCCCAGGGCATCGCCCTGGGAATGGAATCCAAAACGAGATTGAGCCCCGCCGGGGCGGCATACCGA
>CAILKC010000542.1 GCA_903834675.1 uncultured Victivallales bacterium
GGCCGGTGGTGTCGTTCGAGTAGACGACCAGACAGCGACCGCTGCTGACCTCGTAGGCGATGTCGAACCGCCGGCCGCTGGTGCCGGCGCCGCCCACGGTGGCGGTCCACTCCGCGGACCAGACGGTGCCGTTCCAGCGTTGGATGATGAGGGTCGCGACCCCGCCGTTCGGGTCAATGCAGCCAGCGACATGTTCGTTGCGCGTCGGCGCGGCGCGGTCCACGAACCAGGTCTGGGCCGCCCCCGCCGGCAGGGTCGCGGTCTCGGCGCCGAAGGTGTTTGTGGACGCCGTGTAGGTGCGCTGCCGCGGCGTGTTCGTGCTATCGCTGTAGAGAATCCGCCCATTGCTGGTCGGGGCCGCTACGGCGACCGCGCCAGCGAGGAGGGCTAAGAGGGCGAGGGGGAGGAGCGCCCGGAAGGTGGCCCAGCGGCTCATCGCGGATCCTCCGTGAGCGAGTTGGAGTCGGCGCCGTGTGGAAAGTGGCAGCTCATGCAGCGAACTTGGCCGCCCGCATCGAGGGTGAGGTCGTTGGTGGTCAGCCCGTCGCCGACGCTGGCCTGCGCCGCGCCATTGGCATCGCGGATCGTGTTGGCGGCGCGGTCGTAGGACTTGGAGAGCATCTCGCCCACGGGGTGGCTGAAGAGCTTCACGCCATCGCCCCCGGATTCGTTGTAGGCGGCCGACTGGACCCGGCTGGCGTGGCAGTCTTCGCACATGGCGCTGGCGACATTGCTAAGGCGCAGGAACGGTCGCGAGACGAAGAACTTGAAACGGTCACCGATGGCGAAGGTGCCAGCGAAGGTAACGGTCAGGTTGGCGCCGTCGTTGAGCGCCACGTCGGTTCCGAGGGTCCGGCCAGAGGGGTAGCCCGCCTCCCAGGCTGCGGTGGCGCTGTTCCAGCCGAACCAGGAGGCGCCGCCGTCGTTGGAGAGTCGGAAGGAGGTGGTGGTAACGAGGGCGACGAGGTAGTTTCGGGCGCTGGCAGCGGTGGTCGGCGTGGTGACCGTGAGGGTGCCGGCGCCGCCGCCGTTCTGGACCTTGGTGACGGCCGAGGCGTGGGTGGTGCCGCCCGGGTTTGCGGCGCTGTGCTGGTCGTGGCAGGTCGAGCACATAAGCTTCCCGGATTCCAGGCGGAGGCTCATGGCAGGGCTGGTCGGGGTGGTGGCGCCAGAGGCGGCGTTGGTGCCTGGCGCATCCCAGCGGTGGGAGGTCCCGGTAGTTCCAGGGACCGCCTGGTCACTCGATTGCCAATCCTTGAAGGCTCGAGTGGTGGCGGTGGCATGGCAGCTCTTGCAGAGATTGGCGTTGCCGGCCTGAGTGGTGAGACCGAGTCCGGGCGCCCGGTGGGTGACGTGGCACTGGCCACAGGCATTCGGAAAGTTCGGATTGCTGGGGTCGTGCGGTGGGTCGGTCGCCCAGAGCATTCCCACCCCGGCGAGCCCGATGGCCGCCGCCAAGACCAGGTTTTGGAGGGCGCCGCGGTTCATGGGCGACTCCCTCTGGGCCCGGCGCTCGTCAAGACTTCGAAGACCCCCGGTTTGACGATCTTGATCTCAAGCGTGTCACGCCCGGCGCTCAGGACGGCCTCGGCGGGAAACCAGGCGCCGGCGTCGTGATCGTAGCGGCGCGCCTGGAGGTCCGTGGCACTCAGCCCCGCCAGCGCGAGTTCAGCCGGATCAAGGGGCAGCAGGAGACGGAGAGGCGCCAGAAGCAGCGCTCGGAGCGGCCCCACGAAGACCGCGGCGCCCAGCGCCCCCGGCTCCGGGGCCGCCGGGCCCGTGGTCACCTCGCCGAGAGCGACGGTCAGGGTGGCCGCCAGCGCCCCGGCTGGGACCTCGAGCGCGAGGCCGTCCAGAGAAGCCCCTGGCACCCTGGCCGTCAGTCTTCCCCCGGCCGGGCCGAGTTCGCCGAAGGCCAACGGCGCATCGACGACATTCAGGTCCACCGCAGCGGGAAGACTCTCGTACGCCCCGGCACCAAGGTCCCGGCAAAATCTGAGCGTTGTTCCCGAGCGCGCCGGGGTGACGCTCAGCGCTGCCCCCGGGGCACTGACTACCCGTGAATCCCGGGGTCCGCCGATCTGCTCCCAGTGGGCCTCTGAGCCGCGGCGTTCGATTGGCCCGACCGCAACCGGGACCCCGGGAAGGGCCAGGAGATCGGTCCCGGCCGCAGCAGTTCGGCGGGTATCCAGGGTGAAATCAAGCCGCCCCGGCGGACTGCGCACGACCCCGTTATCAACACGGAGTTCGAAGGCGTAGCAAACCCTGGCGAGCGCTTCGAATGTCGGCGCGGCGGCGCGCGGGTCGGAGAGAATCACCCGAGGTCCGCCGACCTGTGTCCAGGCAAACCCAGGCCCGGCGCCGACGGCGCGCAGCGTCACGCGGTCCTGCCAGCGTCCGAGCGACCGGCCGGGTGAAAGCGGCACAGCCCGCGTGACCGCGCGGGGAACTGCCAGCGGAACGCGGCACCGCGGCGGGTCATCCACCACCACCGTGACGCGGTCCCGCCCGCCGCCCACATCCAGCTCGAAGGCGTACGTCCCAGGCTCGATGGGCACAAAGCGCGCCACGGCGCCCGCGCTGACCAAGGGAACGTGGACCCCCTCCACCTGGCGGAAGGCGCCCTCGACCGGCCCGCCGTCGGGGCCCGCGCTCCAGGCGCCGTTGAGGGTTACCTCGTCCAGAAGACGAACGCGCTGGTCATAGCCTGCCTCGGCGACGGCCAGGCTCTCCGTAGGTCCGGAGACGAAGACCGTGACGGGCGCGGGAAGGCTGCGGCGCCGGCTGTCCGCAACCGTGAGTTCGAAGCCGTAGACTCCAGGCAGTGCAGCGGTAAAGGCGGGGCTCGCGGCGGCGGCATTGGCCAGGGTTACGGGTTCACCGCTCACCTGCTGCCACGCATAGGTCAAGGACTCGCGGTCCGGGTCCGCGCTAGCGCTGCCGTCGAGCCTGATCGGGGTTCCCGTCGTGCCGAAGACGCGGGCCGACGCCGCGGCCACCGGCACATGGTCGAGAGGGGCGTCGACGAGGGCGTAGACCAGACTCGGGGCGCTCTCCTGGAGGGGGTCACGGACGACCAGCGAGAAGGCGTAGACGCCCGCCTCGGCAGGGACCAACGAGGCGCTGGGAGCGGCCGCGCCGATCAGGGCGACGGCAGGGCCCGAGACCTGCTGCCAGGAGAAGGCCAGGGGCTCCCCGTTGGCATCCGAACTGAAGCGTCCGTCGAGAACGAGGCGCTGGCCGACCGCGCCGCCGGGGTTGGGTCCGGGGTCAGCCGTGGGGGCGACGTTCCTGACCTGGACGCGCTGGTCGGCGGGATGGCTCCAGGCCCTGCCGTTGCTCACCCGGAGACGGAAGACATAGAGGCCCGCCGGGCGCAGCACCGTTTCGGGCGTGGCCGTGTCGGCGCTGGTCATCACCACCGTCTCCGGCCCCGCCACCTGGGTCCATTCGTAGAGCAGTGCCCGCCCGAGCCGGTCGCTCGAGCCGCTGCCGTCGAGGAACACGAGCGTGGGGTCCGTCTCGAGGTCGGGGCCGACGGTGGCCAGCGGTCGCGCGTCGCCGGGGTCGAGGGGATCGGTCCCCGCGAGGATCTCGTCGATGTCGGTGACCCCATCGCTGTCGGTGTCGGCCTTGCGGGGGTCGGTACCGAATCTGAATTCATCGAGATTGGTGAGCCCATCCTTCTCCGCGTCGAGGTAGGCATCGGCGGGGTTGAGAGGGTCAAACCCGTGGGCGGTCTCCCAGGCGTCGGGGAGGCCATCCAGGTCGCGGTCGCCGGCGCGGGCGGGGGTGATGGCGGTGGCCGTGCGGAAGACTTCCAGACGGGCGTTATCGGCATTGCCGACCAGGATCCGACCGAAGCGGTCCACGGCAATCCCCAGGGGGACGCAGAGTTCGCCCGGCGCGCTGCCGTAGCTACCCAAGCGAGTGATGAAGATGCCGTCGGTAGAGAACACGGAGACTGCGGCCTGGAAGGTGTCCACCACACACAGCTTCCCGTCGCGGCTGAGTGCGATGCCGCCGATTCGCGTCAGCCCGCCGGCCCCACTCCCAAAATGGCCGATGGCGACAGGACTGACGCTCTCGCCAGCGGTGGTGTAGACGAGAACCTGGTTTGTCTCGGCGTCGCCCACGTACACGCGCCCGGCGGCCGCATCCACGGCAACGCTGACGGGAAGCCCGCAGGGAATCGTCAACACGGGCTGGTGGGTGCTGGCATCGAAGACCCGTACCGCCCCCGCCTCGCTGTCGGCCACATAGACACGCCCCCCGGCGACGGCGAGGTCGCGGGGCGCGGCAAACTCGCCATCACCCTGGCCCAAAGGCGCCCGGTCACCGGGGATGGCGAAGGCATCCACACGACCGTGCTCGAGGTCCCCCACATAGACCATCCCCGCGGGCCCGACGGCGACCCCAGAGGGCGTCCCGTCCAGGGGAATCTCGCGCAGCGCGCCGCCAAGTGGCGTAAAGACCCTGATCGACCGGGCCCGGGGATCCGCGACAAAGAGGTTGCCGTCGCCATCGACCGCAAGGCGCTCGGGATAGAGGCCCAAGCCCGCGCTGAGGGGTCCGCCGGCCGTGGCCCAGACAGCCTCCAGCAGCACGGCGGCCGAGGTGCGTTGACCGGCCGCATTCGCCACCGTGACCTTGACCTCACAGGCGCCGGGAAGCGCGGGCGCCACCCACGCTACGACCTGCGGGGTCGCCGGGTTGGCGCCCGACAAAACCCCCGCCGTCGCGCTCCAGGTGTAGCTGAGCGCGCCCCCCTCGGGGTCGGCAGCCTGCACCTCAAGCCGCGCGACCTCCCCGACGAAGAGCCGCGACGGCGAGGCCAGCAGCGCGGCGATCTCCGGCGGCGGACCGCTGGGCGCGGCAACGGTGAGGTCGAGGCTGACCGGGAGGCTCTGGGAGGAAGGCGCGCCGAAGAGCCCGCCGCTATCCCAGGCAATGCAGGTCACGGTATAGACCCCAGGGGTGTCAGCCGTCCATTCCGTCGTGACCCAGACGGGCGACCCGGGGCTCGCCAACGGCACGGAGACCGACGTCGCACCGTTCGAAAAGAGGCCGCCCGTGGCGGTGAAGGTGAAGCGGACCACCGCCCCGTCGTCCGCGGCCGTGGCTCGGAAGGTGACCACGGCACCCGTCGAGGCCGGGTCCGCCGAGGCGCTGAAGCCCGTCACCAGCGGCCGAGGATTCCCCAAGCCAAAGCCAGCCACGGAGGGCACGCCAAAGGCGACCGTCAACAAGAGCCAGGCGGCAAGCCGGAGTCCGACGCCTGGCGTCTTTCCCGCCCCAATGAGCAGGAGCCCCAGGCGCGCTCCCCCGCGCCGCCGGAGCGAGCGCCACGCAGATGGCACCCCGAACCTTTCCATCCTAACCTCCTGACCTGTCCCGCGGCACCACGCGCCTCCGCCAGGGCGGCAACGGGCCGTCACGCTTATGACCAGCGACAGCGGCAGAAGTGCCCAGAACCATAGGACACATAGTTAGGATACTTCAAAAGATAGCGGAACCCAAGGGGGTAAGGAAGAGGAGGGCGCAGGTCAGCTCCGTAGGGGTTTCGGTTTTGATCGTCTCCGCGTCCGGCGAGCAGAACGGGTCACGTGACTCTTGAGGGAGACTTCCGGCGGGACTGGTCGCGAATGCCAGACGCCGCGGAGCGCTGAAAGCGCGGCTATTCCTCAGCCCAGGGCATCGCCCTGGGAATGGAATCCAAAACGAGATTGAGCCCCGCCGGGGCGGCATACCGA